>CAMDEC010000037.1 GCA_945893395.1 Bifidobacterium breve | reverse complement strand
ATCGTCAGTTCGTTCAACCGCAACTTCCCAAAACGCAACGACGGTTCGGCAAATACGCTGAGTTTCGTCACCAGCCCCGACACAGTTATTGCGCTGGCTCTCGCTGGTCGACTTGATTTTGATCCAATTACCGACACAATCACTGCACCAGACGGCACGCAAGTTTTGCTCGCCGCACCGCTCGGCGAAGTGTTGCCAAAAAACGGATACGACGCTGGTGCCGACACGTTCATCGCGCCACCTGCCGATGGGTCAAACATCGAAGTCGTAGTTGATCCAAATAGCGATCGCCTGCAACTACTCGAACCTTTCGAAAAATGGGATGGCAACGATTTTATTTACATGCCGGTGCTGATGAAAGCAAAAGGCAAGTGCACCACTGATCACATTTCAGCCGCAGGACCGTGGCTCAAGTTTCGTGGACACCTTGAAAACATTTCGGGCAATTTGTTTGCCGGTGCAGTCAATGCGTTCACGGGTGCAGTCGGCGAAGGTCTCGACAGATCTGACTACCAAGTTCGTCCGTATCCTGAAATTGCCAAAAGCTACAAAAAGATGCAAGTGCAGTGGTGTGCAATCGGCGATCAAAACTATGGCGAAGGTTCTTCGCGCGAACACGCCGCAATGGAGCCTCGCTACCGAGGTGCTTGCGTAATTTTTGCCCGTTCATTTGCGCGCATTCACGAAACGAACCTGAAAAAGCAAGGCATCGTGCCATTAACTTTTGTCAATCCCGATGACTACGACAAGATTGACGAGAAAGACACGATTAGCGTTCGTGAAATGCCACCAGTTCCCGACCAACCCGTGCGTTGCATCATTCACAAAAAAGGCGAAATTGAAATCGAGTTTTATGCCAACCACACTTTCTCACCCGAGCAAATTAAGTGGTTCAAAGCCGGCAGCGCACTCAATGTCGTGCGCGAAAAAGTCAAGCGAGCAAAAAAATAATGGAAAGTCTCGTTCGACTAGTCGTCCTGATAATGCTGTCGATCATCGGGGCTGGTGTAGTCGCATTTTTTCTTGGGCGAAGAAAATCTAAAAGCACCGTTACAAAAATTCTCGGGGCAATCATCGGCGCGTTCGCAACTTTGTCTGGCCTGTGGCTGGCGCTACTGGATATCGGCATCGGCGCTCGCTTCATCGGCCTGCTCGTCGGATTGGCTGGCCTGCGCCTGCTACTCAAAATTTTCAAACGCAATATTTAAAAATATTCTCAGATACTCCCCTTAAACGGGAAAGGCCCCACCTTTCGGCGGGGCCTCTTAACCTGTAACTAAAGCGCCTGGGGGAGGCGCTCTAGCCGTTCTCGATAAGCCTTGGGGGAGGTCTTACCTGATGTATCTAATTATGCCCTATTTCGACCCATATGTAAAGGCGAACGGCGAGATAGCCCCTATCATTTTTAGTGATATGGAACTCCGCCAACTTGAAGTGCTCATTTCTATTGCCGACCACGGGTCGTTTTCTGGCGCCGCCCGGGCTTTGTCCACCGTACAAAGCAACGTCTCGGCGCATATCTCGCGCCTCGAAAAAGAATTGACCACATCGCTGGTCGACCGTTCGTCGGGTCGGCTCACGGAAGATGGCGAAATCGTTGTCGAACGCGCGCGCCGCGTGCTCAACCAAATTCAAGACATCGCCGCCGATGTGCATTCGAAAGATGCAGAAGTTGAAGGCGAAACTCTCTTAGGTTGCATCGGCACAACGGGTCGCTGGCTGATGCCAAAATTCCTTCCGCAACTCGCCTCGCAGTTTCCAAAAATTCGTGTCACCATCGCCGAGGGCAGCACGCTCAATTTAATTCCACGACTTTTAAATGGATCACTTGATGCCGCGATCCTCCACCTTCCGATCGAAGACGACAATTTGCTCGTAACGCCACTATTCGCCGAAGACTTAGTGCTACTAGTGCACGCAAATCACGATTGGTCAAAACTTGACAAAATAACGATCAAGGAACTCTCAATGCGGCCATTGTTGTTGCCGCCAAAAAATAATTCGTTGCGTAAAATTCTTGATCGTGCAGCAGGTTCGCAACGATTGGTGCTAACACCGCAAGCCGAAATTGACGGAGTGCGAATGCTGACATCACTGGCGTTCGAAGGTTTTGGCGCTGCCGTCGTGCCTGCAACCGCCGCGCCAGGCTGGATCAAAGGCGAATTCAAGCGCGTTCAAATCCCTGAACTGCCGCGCCGGGTTGTCGGTCTCGTGCAACGTGCGCGTCCGTTGCCAAGCAAAGCAACATCTGCCGTCTCGTCACTAATTCACGGAGTAGTCCTCAAATATGGCGACAAACAACCAGGCGTGCATATTGGCAAGGGTGCATTCCCGCTGAATCGCAAGCCCTAACTAGTCTTAATGCCGTGACGGTCCATCTCCAACGAGCGGTCAAAGGGGCTGCCGCCGCCGAAATTCGTTGGCTCGAAAATATTTCGCGTCGAGTCGTGTGGGTCGATGTCGACGAAACAGTGCGCCGTGGCGCGCTTTCTGCAGAGGCCTCAGGTGTCATAGCCCACGCCGCCGACACCGCACGCGAAAAAGGTTTGCCACTAGTCATGACAATTGGCAGTTCGGGCGCCGACATCGTCGAAGGTGTCGCCGCACTGCACGGTTGGGGTTTGGCGGCCAAAGCCATCGCCAAGTGTTCGGGCTTTGTACCGATTCTCACAGTGGTCACAGGCCCTGCAGTCTCAGGACCAGCGCTATTAATCGGCTTGAGCGACATCGTGATCATGACCAGCGACGCCTATGCATTTGTTACCGGTCCGACGATGGTCGCAGAGTTCACGGGTGTCGTCATCAGCAATGACGAACTTGGTGGTTCAGATATCCACGCCAAACAAAGTGGCGTGGCTCACCTCGTTGTCGCAGATCGCCAAACCGCACTCACCGAAGTTGAACATGTACTCTCGTTTTTGCCCGACAATGTCAACGAAATTTCGGTCGCAGCTGCAACTTCAGATTCAGTTGATCGCCTGACACCCGAAGCAGGCGCGCTCATTCCTGAAACTGCGACGGGTGCCTACGATGTCAAAGCAGTCATCCGCTCGATCGCTGATGACGGGTACCTGCTCGAATTGCGCGAGCGTTGGGCAGCCAACATTGTCACAGGTTTAATCACTATTGGCTCGCAAAGTATCGGCGTTGTTGCCAACCAACCGATGAACTTGGCGGGCACGCTCGACATACCGGCGTCCCAAAAAGCCGCGCGGTTCGTGGCATTTTGCGATGCGTTCAATATTCCAATTTTGACTCTCGTCGACACACCGGGGTTTTATCCAGGCAAAGATCTCGAATGGCGCGGCATGATTCGCCACGGCGCACAACTTGTGTTCGCCTATGGCCGGGCAACGGTGCCCCGCGTGTGCATGATCTTGCGCAAAAGTTACGGTGGCGCATACATCGTCATGGATTCAAAAGAAATGGGCAACGATATTTGTTTGGCGTGGCCGACCGCCGAACTCGCCGTAATGGGCGCCGGTCAGGCGGCCGCGATCTTGCAACGCCGAGCGACCCCAGAAGAGCGCGAAGAGTTCGAGCGCGACTATGTCAAGCGTCTGTTGAATCCTTACGTCGCCGCCGAGCGTGGCTATGTCGACAGCGTGATTGACCCTGCCGAAAGTCGTCGCGAGATCGCTGCGGCATTCGCAATGCTCAGCGATAAACGCGAAAAGTTACAGCCACGCAAACATGACAACACGCCGTTATAACGGTCTCGATAACTGCTCCGACGACTAGACTGTCAGTGGGACTGGAAGCTCCCACAACATATAAAGGGCACCACAGTGGCTGAAACAATCACCATTATTGATGACCGGACTGGTAAGAAAGTTACTGTTCCGATTCGCGACGGAGTTTTCCCGTCGACCGCACTTCGCGAACTTGATCCAGATCTACGAATGTATGACCCGGCGTTTTTATCCACCGCTGCATGCGCTTCATCAATCACCTACATCGACGGCGAAGCAGGAATTTTGCGGTATCGCGGCTACCCAATCGAACAACTCGCAGAAAAATCGACATACCTCGAGGTTGCTTACCTGCTGCTCAACGGCGAACTTCCAAATGCCGAACAATTTAAAAAATGGAGTTACGACGTAACCCATCACACGATGATTCACGAAAACATGCGCAAGCGGTTTGTCGACGGCTTCCACTATGACGCCCACCCGATGGGTATGTTCGTCTCGGCAATCGCTGCACTCGGCACTTTCTATCCTGAGTCGAAAGATATTTTTCAACCTGGCGCACTTGACAAACAAGTACTAAGACTTATTGCCAAAGTGCCGACAGTTGCGGCGATGTGTTACCGGTTCAGCATGGGCCTGCAGTTTGTCACCCCAAACAACTCGATGACCTACCCACAAAATTTTTTGAACATGATGTTCAGACTGGGTGATGACCACACCGTTGATCCACGACTGACCAAGGCGATGGATCTTCTGTTCATCCTGCACGCCGACCACGAACAAAACTGCGGCACGACCGCAATGCGAGTCGTTGCGTCGTCGCATGCCGACCCGTTCAGCGCGATGTCAGCTGCATCCTCCGCGCTCTACGGCCCGTTGCACGGCGGCGCCAACGAAGCAGCAATCAACATGCTCGGCGAAATCGGCAGCATCGACAATGTCGAGTCGTTCATCAAGTCGGTCAAGGCGGGCAACAACCGCCTGCAAGGTTTCGGTCACCGCGTCTACAAAAATTATGACCCTCGCGCCGCAATCATCAAAAAAGCGGCGTACGACGTGTTCGATGTAACCGGCAAAAATCCGATGCTCGACATCGCGCTCAAACTCGAAGAGGTTGCGCTCAGCGACGACTACTTCATTTCGCGCAAGCTCTATCCAAACGTCGACTTCTATTCAGGCTTGATCTATCAGGCTCTGGGCTTTCCGATTGACATGTTCACCGTATTGTTTGCGATTCCGCGCACCGTCGGCTGGCTCAGTCACTACAACGAACTACTCAAAGACGACGCTCAAAAAATCAGTCGCCCACGCCAGTGGTACACGGGTGTTGACCAGCGCGACTATGTCGCAATCAACAAACGTCAATAACAATTTTGCCAGTATTGGCGTTGCTCTCCATGAACCGGTGGGCGTCAACGATTTGATCTAAACCAAATCTGCGATCGATCACTGGTCGCATCTTGCCAGCTAGAAAAAGCGGCAACATCTCCTTGATAAATCGTTGGGTTACGGCGATTTTTTCATCAACTGGCCTCGGTCGCAACACCGTGCCAATCAGCCGACCACGTTTGGGCATTAGCGCGCCAATATTGAACGCCGTCGATCCACCACCCATCAACCCAACCTGCACGATCGTGCCTTTCAGCGCGAGCGCCGCGACATTGCGATTCAAATATTCGCCACCGATTACGTCAAGAATTGCGTTCACGCCTTTGCCGTGGGTTGCTTGCATTGCGACTTCAACAAAGTCTTGCGACTTGTAGTCGATCGCCAAATCTGCGCCGAGCGCCAAACACGCATCGCGCTTGCCCGCCGAACAAGTCACAACAACATAAGCGCCAATCGCCTTGCAAATCTGAATTGCCGCAGTGCCCACGCCTGAAGCGCCGGCATGCACGAGCGCCCATTGACCGGCTTGCAAGTTCGCCTGACACACCAGCGCATCCCACGCAGTCAAAAAAACTTCGGGTATCGCTGCCGCATTCTCCAAAGCAATATTCTGCGGCACACTAATTGCTTGCATCCCAGGCACGACCAAATATTCGGCATACGCCCCACCACTCACGATGCCCATCACAGGGTCGCCGATTTTCCAGTTGCTAACAGAACTGCCACACGACTCGACAGTGCCCGCAAATTCGAGACCCGGTATTTCGTGTGCACCAGGAAACGGATCCGGATAAAAACCCATACGTTGCATCAAGTCGGCACGATTCAACGAAGTCGCGCGCACTTTGACCAAGATCTCATCGTCTTTGGGTGAGGGTATTTCTAGATCAACAACGCTGAGCACACTCGGGTCACCATGCTTGGTGATTACGACCGCACGCATTTACTATTTCGACATCTTTTCAATCAAGCGTCGGTCCACAGCCGCCAAAAATTGCTGGGTCGTCAACCACGGTTGATCTTTCGAAACGAGCGCCGCCAAATCTTTGGTCATCTCGCCGCCTTCGACTGTCTCAACACAGACTGCTTCGAGTTTCTCGGCGAATTCGATTACGGCTGGCGTGTTGTCGAGTTTGCCACGATGAATCAAACCGCGTGTCCACGCAAAAATCGAAGCAATCGAATTCGTCGACGTCTCTAAACCTTTTTGGTGGTCGCGATAGTGACGAGTCACGGTGCCGTGTGCCGCTTCAGACTCAAGCACTCGCCCGTCTGGAGTGGTCAATACTGACGTCATCAGACCCAACGAACCAAAACCCTGGGCCACTATGTCTGACTGCACATCGCCGTCGTAGTTTTTGCAAGCCCACACATATCCGCCCTCCCAACGCATCATGCAAGCCACCATGTCATCAATCAAGCGATGTTCATAAGTCAGTTTGCGCTTCTCGAACTCGGTCTTGAACTCGGCATTGAAAACTTCTTGAAAAATATCTTTGAACCGGCCGTCATACGCCTTGAGGATCGTATTCTTCGTGCTCAAAAACACGGGAAAGTTGCGCTGCAAGCCATAGTTGAATGACGCGCGCGCAAAACTGCGAATCGATTCGTCGAAGTTATACATGCCCATCACGACACCAGCCGCTTTGAAGTCGGCGATCTTCATTTCAACCGGCTTGCCGCCGTCTTGCGGCACATAAGTCATCGTCACCGTGCCTGCGCCAGGCACTTTAAAATCTGTCGCCTTGTATTGGTCGCCGTGAGCATGACGACCAATCACGATCGGCTTGCTCCAATGCGGCACCAATTTGGGAATGTTCTTGCAGATAATCGGTTCGCGAAATACGACGCCGTCCAAAATGTTGCGAATTGTGCCATTCGGCGACTTCCACATCTGCTTCAAGTTAAATTCCTTGACGCGTGCCTCATCTGGGGTGATTGTCGCACACTTCACACCGACACCGTGCTTCAAGATTGCGTTCGCCGCATCGATGGTTACTTGGTCGCCCGTCACATCCCGGTTCTCGACGCCCAAGTCGTAATAGTCGATATTGATATCTAGATACGGCAAGATCAAACGATCTTTGATGAACTTCCAGATGATTCGTGTCATCTCGTCGCCGTCAATATCCACGACTGGATTCACGACTTTAATTTTGCTTGCCATCTGTCTCCGCCGTTTTCGTTAAATTTGCAGTTCTTATTTGTTTACAAGTTACTTGTAGCGTACAACCTGATGGATTTCGCCTGGACATCCGAACAAGTCGCATTACGCAAAAAAGCTCGTTCGGTTGCCACAGATGCGGTTGATAAATACGGTCGATTCAATGACACGTGGATGAACGGTTACTCGCGCGAATTTTCGCTCGAGCTTGCCAAACATAAATGGATCGGCATGACATGGCCCATCGAATACGGCGGTGGGGGCCGACCGCCAATCGAGCGACTGATCGTCGGCGAAGAAATGATCAGCGCGGGTGCGCCGATTGCGGCATCGTGGTTCGCTGACCGACAGATGGGCCCGGCGCTTATTAGTTACGGCACCAAAGCGCAGCAAGATGCTTTCTTGCCAAACATGCTCTCAGGCGAAACAACTTGGTGCATCGGCATGAGCGAGCCAAACTCGGGCAGCGATTTGGCTTCGTTGAAAACCTTTGCAGCCCGCGACGGCGACGAGTTCGTGATCAACGGCCAAAAAATCTGGACAAGCTTCGGCGAACTTGCCGACTACTGCTATTTGATTTGTCGCACGAGCAACGATGGTTCAGCCCATGAGGGCATCAGCGAAATCATCGTGCCAATGAACACGCCAGGCATCGAAGTTCGCACGATTAAAGACATGACTACGAACAGCCACTTCTGCGAAGTGTTCTATACCGATGTTCGTGTGCCGGCGACGAATCTAGTCGGTGCGCTCGGTGGCGCGTTCAAGCAAACTATGCGCCAACTCGAACACGAGCGAGGTGGCATTGATCGCCTCGTTTCTAATCACGCGCTCTACAAAATGGCGATCGAACGAGCCGACTGCAAAGATCCATTAATTCGCCAAGAAATCGCCGCACTTGAAACCGGCTATCGCATCGGTCGCATCTTGGTCATCCGCGAAGTTCTGCGCCAAGCACCGAGTGGTTTTTCTGCTGCCACCAAGTGTTTTTGTACCGAACACGAATGGCGTGTCGCCCAATTCGTCAGCAAAGTTTTCGGCGCTCGTGCTTTGTTATGGGACGACATAACTCAGGGGCTCGCCTACGCATCCGCCTACACAATCATGGGTGGCACATCAAATGTGATGCGCAACATTCTCGGCGAACGCACTCTCGGCCTCCCCCGCGAACCCAAATAATTAGTACCGACTAATTATTGAATTCGAATTCGTACGGAACTTCGCCTGGACGAACCGGAAAGTCCAATCCATCAATTGGTAATTTCTTTCTAATTCCATCTCCGGGCGAATATCGCTTGTTAACAAATGTCATCTCCAAATAATGCGGCATACCTGCTTCTGTTGCTCGGTCACTCGTATTGCCATGTAGATGCGCAATCCAGAAAAACTCCTTAACCATTGATACAACCTTCATGAACTCAGGCCGCCGAGTGTCGTGAAACTCAACGATTAGCACTGGCGCATCAGCCAACTGAACCACATCACTCGCCTCGCGCAACAAATCCCACTCCCCGCCTTCAATATCAATTTTTACTATTGTTCGCCGCGGATCTTCGCGGTGGCTGAGTGCTTGTTCAAATGAAATTTCATTCCTATTTCTTGCATCATGAGTAACAAACTTACGAATGTGCCTTAAACGATTCTTCCCAAATCTGAAAGTCGGCAAATACATAAACAAAGCGATTAGCGATCGCTTCAAGTCTTCGAGTCTGAACTTACGCTCAGGTTTAGGGCGTCGAATTCGAAGTTCGTATGCTGTTCGCCTTCCCATATAAACAATGCTCTTTAATAACCCAAGAATCGAGATTGATGCGTCAAAAAAGACGATCCGCTTAGGTGAAACTTTGCCCTCACCCATTTCAAGTAGGTAAGTCTCAAAACTCCATTCGGCACCGAGTCCAAACGACAGACAACCATTGACGTCATTCAGGACATTCTTCGGAAACAAATAGCCGCCGTCCGCGTTACGGCCGACCCGAACTAAGTCCGACATCAAGGGCGCCAACTCCAAAGGTGGTTGACAAACAGTCCGAAAAGTTTTTGGCATTGAACTCACCGCATCAAACTAACAGAATTTAGGTTTACTAGCATCAAGACATGTCTTCCCATCCGCTTGAGCTCTCGGCGCGAGTAATCGAATCAGGCATTGTTGATGAGCGTCTCAATCGTGTAACGAACGAAATCACCGAACTCGCTGAGAATTTGGCGATCGTCGAAAGTTTTAGCCACAGCGCAATTTTTGACACTGGTGACGGCCTGATGTGCTTCGATGCATCAGGCGCGGGCAGTGGCAAAGATGTGGTCAAGTCGATTCGCTCTTGGCGCAAAGACAAAATCTCGAACTTGATTTACACGCACGGTCATGCCGACCATATCGGCGGCAGTTTTGCATTTGCAGCCGACGCAACCGAGCGCAAGTTCAAAAAACCTCATGTCATCGGCCACGAGAATGTCAACTCGCGAATCGACCGCTACAACGAAACAAGTGATTGGAACATACGGATCAACCAGCGCCAGTTCGGCGGTATCCCCAGCGACATGGGCTTGAGCATCGGCGAGAATTTGCAACGCTTTTTGCCACGATCAACAATGCGACCTGATCAAACTTTTCGTGAGTCACACGAATTCACAGCTGGGTCGACGAAAGTCGAATTACATCATGCTCGCGGCGAAACAGACGACCACTTATGGGCGTGGTTGCCCGAAAAGAAATGGCTATTTTCGGGTGATTTCGTAATCTGGAACTACCCCAACGCCGGCAATCCACAAAAGGTTCAGCGCTATGCCTTCGAGTGGGCACAAGCATTGCGACGCATGATCGATCAAGGCCCCGAGTTGCTCGTACCAGCACACGGCCTACCAATTGAAGGTAAAAAACGAATCGCCATGGTTCTCGACGACATTGCGACATCTCTTGAAAGTCTCGTCACGCAAGTTATCGAAATGATGAATCGTGGCGAGACTCTCGACTCGATTATTCACACGGTCAGGGTTCCACAAAATATGTTAGATAAACCATATATGCGTCCGCTTTATGACGAACCAGAATTTGTCGTCAGAAACATTTGGCGACTGTATGGCGGTTGGTGGGACGGTGCCGCATCACGGCTCAAGCCCGCACCAGACAGTCAAGTTGCCATCGAACTGGCAAATCTTTCTGGCGGCGCAGAAAACCTGATGAAACGCGCACTCGAACTGATGACGAACGGCGACATTCGCTTGGCTTGTCACCTTGCCGACTTTGCTGGCTGGGCTGCACCCAAAGATCCAAACATTCACGCCAACCGCGCGGCTATCTACGAACAACGACGCAAGAGCGAACTCTCGTTGATGAGCAAAGGCATCTTCAAAGGCGCCGCCCGCGAATCGCAAGCAATCGTCGACAAAAAATAAATTGTGGGCGCGACGGGGCTTGAACCCGGGACCTCCACCATGTCGAGGTGGCGCTCTACCAACTGAGCTACACGCCCTTACTGACCTGTCATCATAGCGTGCGGGTTTGTCGGTCAAAAGGTTGAAGTGAGACAATAGAAGTCGCACATTACGAACTGGGGTTGTATGTCGAAACTAACTATCAAAGATCTCTTTGCCGCAAAAGGCAAGCGACACTTGACACAGGTTTATGTGCGCACACCACGTGAGGCTGCCGCTTGCGAAGAAGCCGGCATCGACATGCTCGTCGCCGCCGAACTACATGACGGTCAATCAAGTGACTATGTCGGCATTCGCAAAGCAGCCCCGAATACGTTTCTCACGATTGGTTTGGCGATCAACACATATACAAGTCAGAGTGAAATTCTACATAACGCATATCGACTCATGGGTGTGGGCGCCGACACGCTTTATTGCGGATACGGAATACCTACGATCAAAGCACTCGCCGACGAATACATCCCTGTAGTTGGCCACGTTGGCCTTGTGCCATATCGCAACTCGCCGTTTGGCGGCATGAAGGCTGTCGGCAAGACCAGCGACGAGGCGTTACGCGTCTACGAACTCACAAAACAATGCGAAGATGCTGGCGCAATTGGTGTCGAAATGGAGGTCGTGCCGGCGCAAGTCGCCACAGAAATTTTAAAGCGCACAAAAATACTGATCATCGGCATGGGTGCTGGTCTTGACTGTGACGTCCAATATTTATTTGCGACTGACATTCTTGGCGACAACGAAGGCCATGTGCCTCGGCACTCAAAGGTTTATCGCGACTTCAAGACCGAATACCACCGTCTGCACCGCGAATCAGTCGCTGCATTCAAAGAGTTCCGCAGCGATGTGCTTACTGGTGCTTACCCTGCGCCCGGCAACGATGTGTCAATCGACAAGCGTGAGTTAACTGCATTCCTCAAAGCTATAAAATAAGCACCGAAGAATTTGGTCTCTCTAAGAATTAGCAACTCGCAGTGCTATTTGGTCTCCAATTTCTGTCGTGCTTCCAATTATCTTTTCTTCACACGCATTGTTAATTTTTGCGGCCGCTTTCCCTTCACCAAGAAAGCTAAGCATTAATCCTGCCGAAAGAATTGCGGCCGTCGGGTCTGCTATTCCCTTGCCTACGATGTCAGGAGCGGACCCGTGCACTGGTTCGAAAAGTGAAGGACCGGTGCGCATCGGGTTCAAATTTGCAGATGCTGCTTGCCCTATACCTCCACTGATAACGGCACTCAAATCGGTGATTATGTCGCCGAATAAATTATCAGTAACGATTACATCAAATCGATAGGGGTCATTGACTAGATACATACATGCTGCGTCAACGTGAAAATATGCTGTTGTCACACTCGGAAAATCTTTTGCTACTTTGTCAAAAATACGCTGCCAAAGATACCCCGAGTATTGAAGAATATTGGTTTTATGCACCAGTGTTAAATGGCGTCGAGTACGACTATTGGCTAATCCGAAGGCATAACGTATGCAACGCTCGACTCCAAATGCAGTATTCACACTTCCTTGTGTGGCAACTTCAAAATCGGTGTCTCGGCGCAACGATCCACCTTCACCCACGTAGGCGCCTTCGGTATTCTCTCTTATGACTATAAACTCATGAACCTTAGATTGACCTGGCGCAATTCCACGTACTGGTCGTTCATTTATAAATAGGTCTAATTCAAAACGTAGCCGCAGAATGATCCCACGTTCCAAAATGCTTGGCTGGATTCTTGGATCGCCGATCGCACCAAAAAGTATTGCGTCAAAATCTCGAAGTTCACTTAAAGTCACTTGGTCCAGTAGAAACCCATCGCGCAAATAACGCTCACCACTGATATCAAACGTCGTGGACTGAAAACTAACCCCCGTCCCAGCCAACACTTTCATAGCTTCGCGAATGACTTCAGGGCCAATTCCGTCGCCAGCAATGACTGCAATTTTGTGCTTTTCCAATTTAGTAGCGCTTTAAAAAATCGTAAACAACTAAAATTCGCTGCCAATAATCGCCATAGCCTCTACCTCGATCAACATGTCGGGATGAAGCAACTCGTTAACTCCATAAAACGCACTTGCAGGTGGCACGTCCATATGCGCGAACGCTTCACCATGTGCCCGACCAGCCGCCTCCCACTGAGAAATGTCCGTCAAGAACACCCTCGTTCGAATAATGTCTTCAGGCTTACCTCCAAGCTCTGCAAGGGCTGTCACAATTATTTTAATTATTTCTTTGGATTGCATATACATATCGCCTGGGTAGAGAATTTGACCGTCAGGTCCACTTGCCGAGCACCCTGCGATCTCAACAAGATTTCCGACCCTAACTGCTCGCGAATAACCGACTTTTGACCAAACTCGATTTGAAGGCACACCCCGTTTTTGTGCGACCATTAACTTTCCCCCTTTGGATCCCATCTGGATTCGCTTCCAGCAGGGCCGTAAGTCCAATAAACAACCATCGGTCCATCTGAATTAGCAGTCGTTATATGAGGTACGTTCGGCGCAACAGTAACGATTGAACCTGAAGAAACTGGAATATCCACACCATCTACTGAAATTACGCCAGCCCCACGTACTACTAGAGCAAACTCTTCTGCGTCATGGCTATGGACTGGTGTTGAATAATTTGGCGGTAAGGCACTGACTCCCATCGCCATCTTTTCCGATGTCCCCTTCGCGGGAGATGCATGGACTGAGACGATACGCCCATCAATTAGAGGTATCTCTTTCGTGCCACCCTGACTTAAAGCACTAAGCGCGCCCTCAATCATCACATCAATAGACCTCGTTTGGAATTTTGCATTCATATTGAACCCTCGATCTCGTTATTTAATAAAAATTTCATTTCTAACAGAAAAATAGAAACGCTATTAATTCATCTCAGCAATTCGACATATCAGTACTCCAGTTTTGATCTCGTCACCAACTCCCACCAAAATTTCTTCTACTGTTCCACTCAGCGGAGATTCAACATCCACCTCTACCTTGTCAGTTTCAACTCGAACTAGTGGATCTCCTTTAGTTACCTGTGATCCAATCGAAACCAACCACTCAAGTACTAAAACTTCGTCAACTGTGTCTCCGAGACGTGGCAGATTTACTGGCTCGCTCATTTTCTTCCTCCAATAGAAATATTTTTAAACATTGCTGGCACATCAGCTACCGGACTTGCTGTAACACGCTCTACAAGTTGATCAATTTTGCGAAGAACTTCATTACGCATTGTTTGTGCGCGATCTTCGGTAAAGAGATTAGCTTCAATTAACTGACGCTCGTAAAGATCAATAGGGTCACGCTTTAACCACTCATCTAATTCTCCCGCTGGCCGATAAAGTCCCGCATCGGCTCGAGAATGCCCTGAATAACGATAGGTTTTACATTCAAGAAGTGTCGGACCGCCACCTGAACGCGCCCTTTCAACGGCTCGAGCAATTCCCTGAGTGACCATGTCAATTGATTGACCATCCAGAATTTCGGCAGGCATCGCATACGAATCAGCTCGGCGCGAAATATCTTCAACCGCAGTAGTCAAATTGATGCGCGAATACTCGCCGTAAACGTTATTCTCACAAATGAAAACAACTGGAAGTTTCCAAACTGCAGCAAGATTAAGTCCTTCGTGAAAAGCACCGATGTTGCTCGCTCCGTCACCAAAAACTGCCACTGCACAACGGTCTTCACCTAGAACCTGAGCACTCAGCGCCGCACCTGCAGCAATTGGGATACTCCCCCCAACTATTGCCGAAGTGGGCAGAAGACCAATCGAAGAATCACTCAAGTGCATTGAACCTCCGACGCCGCCGATCGCACCAATCGCTCTTCCCATAATTTCACCGAGTACTGAATCAGTTGTCATCCCCAAAGCGAGCGCAATTCCATGACTGCGATAAGTGCAACATACGTTGTCCGTTGGCCGAAGTGCCACAGCGATTCCGATCGCAATAGCCTCTTGACCTTGGTATGTATGCGTAGTTCCATGGACAAGACCTTCGGCAAACAGACCTTTGATCCGATCTTCAAAGAAACGAATCTCAAGCATTCTGTCCCAACGCGCAATCGGGTCAACCAAAATCGCTCTACGCTCTAACTGCTGTGACATCGTCATAATAAGTACCCTTCCTTAATCCACCAAGGTTTATCGCGTTTGTTTGTTTTTACGAGTACGTCAACTTGCTCTCGCACATATTCGACTGACGGCAAAAACCGCTTCTCTAAGTGCGGCGGATACGGGACCGGAATATCCGGACAAGTTATTCGAAGCACTGGAGCCTTCAGTTGATCAAAACATTCAGATGCAACATACGAAGCGATCTCAGTTCCCCAACCCCCAGAGAAGGGACTCTCCTCAACTAGAACTAGCCGACCTGTTTGCGAAACTGACTTACAAACCATCTCACGATCCCAAGGGATTAAAGATCGTAAATCAATTACGTCTGCTGACCAAGACGCTCCTTGAGTTGCACTCAGTGCTGTGCCTACTGTCTGTCCTAGTCCAACTACTGTGACTTCATCCCCCCTACTAAGGAACTCTCCAACCCCAATCGGAATAATTCCTTCTTCACCAATCACAACTTCCTCTCTGCCTGCATACAAAACTCTTGGCTCAAAAACTGCAACAGGATTTTCATCTCGAATCGCAGAGCGAATTAGCCCATATGCGGTTCGCGCACCAGATGGCACAACAAGTTTCAGCCCTGGAGTCGCATACAGCCATGTCTCAAGTGTCTGAGAGTGTTGCGCCCCGAAACCCAAACCTGCACCGACTGATGCTCGAACGACTAACGGTGCACCGTATGCACCACCCGACAAATAGCGAAACTTAGCAGCCTCAGTTACTAACTGATCTAACGCAACTCCTAGAAACTCCGCGAACATTATTTCAACGACTGGTCTTAGACCAGTTGCTGCGGCACCAACCGCTGCTCCCAAAAATCCCATTTCTGAGATAGGGGTGTCTCTTACTCTATT
>CAMDEC010000036.1 GCA_945893395.1 Bifidobacterium breve | reverse complement strand
AGCAGTCTCGTAGATAGAGTGCTAACTCTCAAAGTTCAATTTTTTGAGACAAATTCGGAGGAATAAATCATGGCCAAAATCATTGCATTCGACGAAGAGGCCCGCCGCGGACTCGAAACCGGAATGAACAAACTCGCCGACGCTGTGCGCATCACACTCGGACCAAAAGGTCGCAATGTCGTGCTCAGCAAAAAGTGGGGTGCACCGACAATCACCAACGACGGCGTGTCAATCGCCAAAGAAATCGAACTTGAAGATCCGTACGAGCGCATCGGCGCCGAACTAGTTAAAGAAGTAGCAAAAAAGACAGACGATGTCGCCGGTGACGGCACAACAACTGCAACCGTTCTCGCTTGGAGCATGGTTCGCGAAGGTCTGCGTAATGTTGCCGCTGGTGCAAACCCGATGAGCATGAAGCGTGGCATTGAAGCCGCTGTTGAAGCCGCAGTTGCGAGCATCAAGTCGTTGGCAAAAGTTGTCGACAGCAAAGAGCAGATCGCACAAGTTGCATCAATCTCGGCAGCCGACAACGAAATTGGCAAAATGATTTCTGAAGCGATCGACAAAGTTGGCAAAGACGGCGTAATCACTGTCGAAGAGAGCCAAACATTCGGCATGGAAATGGACCTTGTCGAAGGCATGCGTTTCGACAAGGGTTACATTTCGCCATACTTCGCAACCGACACCGATCGCATGGAGGCCTCAATAGATGACGCCTACATCCTTTTGGTTTCAAACAAAATTTCAGCAGTGCGCGACATGTTGCCGATTCTCGAAAAAGTCATGCAAGGTGGCCGACCACTCCTGATCATCGCCGAAGATGTTGACGGTGAAGCACTCGCAACTTTGGTTGTCAACAAGATTCGTGGCACTTTCAAGAGTGTCGCCGTCAAGGCACCAGGTTTTGGCGATCGTCGCAAAGCAATGTTGCAAGACATTGCGATTCTCACGGGCGGCCAAGTAATCAGCGAAGAAGTTGGTCTCAAACTTGAGAACGCGACTCTCGATCTGCTCGGTCGTGCCAAGAAAGTCGTGATCACAAAAGATGAAACGACGATCATCGAAGGTGCTGGCTCGGATGCCGACATCAAGGGTCGTATCAGCCAGATCAAGACCGAAATCGACAACACCGACAGCGATTACGACCGCGAGAAATTGCAAGAGCGTCTCGCCAAGTTGTCAGGCGGTGTGGCGGTTCTCAAAGTTGGTGCAGCAACCGAAGTTGAACTCAAAGAAAAGAAGCACCGCATCGAAGATGCTGTCAGCACCACAAAAGCCGCAATTGAAGAAGGTGTAGTTCCTGGTGGTGGCGTGGCTTTGCTTCGCGCTCAAGAGGCTGCCGAAAAAGTCATGGCGTCACTTAGTGGCGACGAGGCAACTGGCGCTCGCATGGTCGCTCGTTCTTTGTCGGCACCGCTCAAGCAGATCGCAGAAAATGCCGGTCTCGAAGGTGGCGTTGTAGTCGAAAAAGTCAAAGCTATGAAGGGCAATGAAGGCCTTAATGCGGCAACTGGCGAATACACCGACTTGGTAAAACTTGGCGTCATCGACGCTGCGAAAGTGACGCGCTCGGCGTTGCAGAATGCGGCATCAATCGCTGCATTGTTCTTGACAACAGAGGCTGTCATCGCCGACAAGCCAGAAGATAGCGCGCCATCAATGCCAGGTGGCGGAATGGAAGATTACTAAGTCGCCAAACTTACGGCTTAGTTAGTTGTCGTTTTGCTCTCGCAAAAACTGCTCAACCTCATCCATTAAATTGCTCGGGTCAGCTGGCTCATCCGAGTCGCCTGCGAAATCGAATTGCAGTTGGTTGTCGTCTACCTCGTCGTCCAAACTCATGCCGTTGTCGGTCATCGTCTCGAGTCGCTCGACATAGGCGACTAGGTCATCATCATCTTTGACTAGTGAATCGATTTGTTCTTCATAGCGCTCGATTAAATTCATCACGGTGGCGAGTGGCGCAGGTGTGCCGATCATTTCGCAGGCGCGACGCATCAGCGCAAGTGATGCTTTTGGCGACGGCACTTGTGATGCATACGCCGGCACTGCAGCCCAAAGTGATGCCGACGGAATCGACGACTCATCGCATGTGTCGTGCAACACGCTGACGATGCCAACTGGTCCTTCGTAGCGCGAGCGTTGCAAAT
Source organism: Bifidobacterium breve (assembly GCA_945893395.1). Taxonomy (GTDB): domain Bacteria; phylum Actinomycetota; class Acidimicrobiia; order Acidimicrobiales; family Ilumatobacteraceae; genus BACL27. The sequence goes on along the minus strand of CAMDEC010000036.1, from coordinate 14,270 downwards.
CAAATCGCCCGATCAAGTCAGTGTCAGTCGCCGTACCAATTATTTGTACGGGTCGGCTGTGCGGTACATCGGCCAACAGTGAGCCAAGAGTTAGCAATAGTGAAGAATTAAAGTGTTCGGCCACCGAAATCACTTGTCGTGAAAACAGTTTCCAACGCAAACTTGGCTCTGGGCCTAGTGCCAAAATTATGTCGCCGCCTGCACCATTGACGTGCCACAAACCCACAGTCGGCCAGACGATGTTGCGTTTTCCGCCGTCCTTCAGACGCACATGTGGTCGAACAGTTGCATAGTCAGTAAATGGTTCTGGGTCGATTTCGGCGAGCGCAGTCGCACCCCAGCCTTCAATCAAATTGCGCACCGCATTCGATGCAGCATCGGCCGCGTCATTCCAACCTGTAAACGCGGTGATTAAAGTCGGATTTTTCAGAGACGGTTTCGACAACCAACGAACATGATCAATCGCGGACATTTGCTATGACGCTATCTAATTTCCCAGCCAACTTGTGCAATACAGATACGCTGATTGTTATGGCTTCACCAGTGCCTGTAGAAATCGTCATCGAGGTGAGCGACGAATTGCTTGCTGCGTGTCATCGCTTGATTCCACAACTGTCATCCTCGGCAAAACCAATAACAAATAGCGAATTGGCAGAAATTATCAATTCAGAATCCACCGCTCTGTTTGTTGCCCGTGTGGATAACCAGATTGTGGGTTTGTTGACCCTCGCTATTTTTCGCATTCCGACTGCCGTGCGTGCGTGGATCGAAGATGTCGTCGTTGATTCTTCGGCGCGCGGTCTTGGTGTCGGCGAAGCGTTGAATATGGCGGCAATCGCCGAAGCGACTCGCCGTGGCGCAAAAACTGTCGACCTCACTTCGCGTCCGTCACGCGAAGCCGCCAACAAACTGTATAAACGTCTTGGGTTTGTCGAACGCGACACCAATGTTTATCGCTTCGATACCTGACGACGATGTTCAATGTTGCCGAAGTTGTCGTGCCGTGTCTCGATTTAGACGAGACATTGAGTTTTTTCATTGACAGTCTTGGCTTTCGCGTTGAGATGATCACGCCCGCTGACAATCCAAATACGGCAATCGTTAGTGGCTACGGGGTGCGGTTGTGTTTGCGCACTGGGGGTTCGGGTAAAGACATTGTTTTGCGCTTGCATTCAACAAATCGCAAGGCTCAAACTTTGCACGCCCCCAACGGCACGACAATCGAAATCACCAACCCGAGAGTCGGCGTTCAGTTACCTGAGCTGCGCGAATCGCTGGTCGTTACACCGCTCACTAGTGACGCGTCATGGACCACCGGTCGCGCTGGTATGCGCTATCGAGATTTAATACCCAGTCGTTTGGGCGGTGTGTTCATCGCATCGCACATTCACATTCTGAATGGCGGGCCAGTACCCGATTATGTGCATTATCACCGCGTGAAGTTTCAAATGATTTATTGCAAGAGTGGCTGGGTGCGAGTGGTCTACGAAGACCAAGGTGAGTCATTTGTTATGAATGCAGGCGATTGTGTCTTGCAGCCACCTGAAATTCGTCATCGCGTGCTCGAGAGTTCAGACAATCTCGAAGTCATCGAAATTGGCGCACCCGCGGAGCACGAAACATTCGCCGAACATCAAATAACTTTGCCGACTGCGCAACTAAAACCCGATCGTGATTTTTCAGGGCAGCGATTCGTACGCCATATTGCTGAGCAAACGCCTTGGCTGCCGTGGCGATACCCGGGCTTTGAGACACGCAACACTGGCATTGATCTTGCAACTTCGGGTTACGCCAGCGCGATGACTGTGCGCGCAAACAGGTCAGCGATTATTAGTGAAACCAAGCGTAAATATCAGCTGATGTTTATGTTCATTTTGTCTGGCTCAGCAACGCTCACAACTGGCAACGATCGCGAGACGAAACAATTGCAGGCCGGCACATCCATAACATTGCCCAGCCTGCTCGACTACAAACTCGAAATCAGCGCTGACGACACTCATCTTCTCGTTGTCGAACTACCTGCTTCAAATTGCTGATTGGTCGCGACGTCTCGCAGTTTTGCCTGATAGGTACTGTCGTGGCCATTCGAATTCGGAGTATTCCTGATCTATTGCAGCGTTAAGAGTCCAATATGGATCAACTAGATGTGGTCGCGCGAGCAAACAGAGATCGGCACGGCCGGCAAGAATTATTGTGTTCACATCGTCAACGCTTGACACACCACCAACAGTCATCGTCGGTATCGCAACTTCTTGGCGAATACGATCAGCAAATGGTGTCTGATACAGACGCCCGTAAGCAGGTTGCTGCATACGGTCAACTTCGCCTGTTGAAACATCAATAATATCTACGCCAATTAATTTGAGTTCTTGTGCAAATTGTGTCGCCTGGTCGCCATCAAATCCGCCATCAATCCAATCAGTTGCCGAGATTCGAACGCTCAGTGGCAAATGATCTGGCCAAGCGGCGCGAACATGAGAGATGACTTCAAGGGGATATCTCATCCGATTTTCGAGCGAGCCCCCGAACTCATCTTGGCGTTTGTTCGTGACTGGCGAAAGAAATGATGAAAGCAAGTATCCGTGCGCAGCATGAACCTCGAGCATGTCGAACTTGGCTTGTTTTGCCAGATTTGTCGAGTTAACGAATTGGTCACGCACGAGATCCATGTCTTTTCGCGTCATCTCTTTTGGCACGACACTGTCGCTCAGATACGGCAGTGATGATGGCGCTAATAACGACCAGTTATTGGTTTCAAGTGGCAGGTCCATTCCTTCCCATGCAACTCGTGTCGACCCCTTTCTTCCTGCGTGACCGAGTTGCATTCCGATCAGACTTCGTGTTTGAGTGTGCACGAATTCGACGGTGCGACACCATTCGTCAGTTTGTTGAGAGTTCCAGATGCCGGTACAACCTGGGGTAATTCGGCCCTCTGGCGAAACGCAAGTCATTTCGGTCATTACTAATGCAGCACCACCGACTGCCCGCGAACCGAGATGCACTAGATGCCAATCATTTGGCACACCATCAACCGAGCAGTATTGTGCCATCGGCGAGACGACTACACGATTATTCAGACGCAGACTGCGAAGATTAAATGGATAAAACATCGGCGGCGTTGTCGGATTGTCGGGGGTAATCTCGGCGGGTCTCGAACGATGAAACCAGCCCAGAATTTCTTCGGCGAATTTAGCGTCACGCAAAAATAAGTTGTCATATGTAATTCTTTGACTCCTGGTCAGAACTTGAAACGTAAATTGTTCGCTTGGCAGGTTCATATATCGCCCTGCATTTTCAAACCAGTCTTGGCTAGTTGCGGCAGACCGTTGGATGCTTGCAACTGCAGGGCGACGCGTCTGTTCATACTGCGCCAGCGCCTCTGGGATAGTTCCCTTGCGCTCAATTATCGACTGGGCTAGCGCAATTGAATCCTCGAACGCCAATTTTGTTCCAGAACCGACCGAGAAGTGTGCGGTGTGGGCAGCATCGCCGACCAAGACAATGTTTTCGGTATGCCAATGTTTGTTTGTCACGGTCGGAAATTCAAGCCAACGCGAGTTGTTGCCGATCAATTCATGTCCAGCCAAAGAATCTGCAAAAATTTCCTGGCAGAACTGCAGCGCGTTTTGGTCTGTTTCACCCGGTTTCATATTTGTTGAGGCCGATTTATCGAGTCCTGCGCTGCGCCAAACTTCAGGGCTTGTCTCGACTATGAAAGTAGCCTGAGCATCTGAGAACGGATAAACATGGGCCTGAAATAGTCCCCATTGAGTTTCTGCAAACAAAAAAGTGAATTGATCAAATCGCTTTGCAGTTCCAAACCAGATATATTTCGCGTCACCACGTCGAATGCTCGGCGAAAACTTATTTGCCATTTGATTTCGAAACGAACTATTTATCCCGTCACCGATAACTATCAAATCACTGTCATGCATATTTTCAAATGATGTAACTTCGGTTTGATAATTAATCTTGACACCCAGTTCGATTGCGCGTTGAGCGAGCAAGTTAAGTAGCCGTTTGCGTGAGAGTGCTGCAAAACCGTGACCACCAGATCGCAATAAGCGATCACGGTGCACAACATCCATGGTCGACCAATAAACAAATTCATTTTCAATTTGTTCGAATACTTTAGGATCAGCAACGCGAAGATTAGTCAGAGTCTCATCTGAAAATACGACGCCAAACCCAAAAGTGTCCTGGGGAGCATTGCGTTCGTAGATCGTGACGTGTGCAGCGCCAACACGATGCAACAAAATTCCGAGCAACAAACCTGAAGGTCCACCACCTACAACCGAAACCTTGAGTAGAGAATTCTCACGAGAGGCGGGGGGACTTTCAACCGATTTCACATTTACACCTTACGCATTAGTTGGTGATATCAGTTTAAACTAACCTTCCAGTTATGCCCACAGAGGGATCGGCTGTTAGTGACTTTCTTGTCGAAAGTGCACATGTCGACACTTTTACTCGTGACTGTTTGCCGCCAAAAAATTTGCAGCCTGAATTTCTTTGGGATCAACCAAATATTCAGTATCCAACTCATCTCAATTGTGGTGCGGCGTTGCTAGATGAAATGGTCGAAAAAGGTTTTGGCGGTCGACGTTGTTTGCGCGACGGCGAAGGAAATGAGTGGACATTTAGTGAAGTACTAGACCGCGCGAATCGAATCGCAAATGTGCTCTGTAATGACTATGGACTTGTTTCTGGAAATCGAGTGTTATTGCGGGGACCAAATAATCCATGGCTTGCAGTTTGTTGGCTAGCAGTGCAAAAAGCTGGTCTGGTTGCTGTTGCAACAATGCCGATGTTGCGCGCCAACGAACTCACCAAGGTGATCGAAAAAGCAAGAGTTGATCTTTCGCTTTGCGATGGCCGATTCATGGATGAATTGAGTTCTGTCGCGACTCATCCAATAGTCGAGTTTGGCAATGGAAGTTCGCTTGAATTGGCGATGCGCAAGGCCCCTAACAAATTTTCTAACTGCACGACGCTTGCCAGCGATATTGCACTAATTGCGTTTACATCAGGCACAACTGGTCAGCCCAAGGGATGCATGCATCAGCATCGCGATGTGCTCGCGATTGCAGACACGTTTTCAGCTCAGATGATTAAGCCGACGAGTAATGACTTGTTCACGGGTAGCCCACCGCTGGCGTTCACTTTTGGTCTCGGGGCACTATTGATATTTCCGTTGCGCGTTGGGGCTTGTGCATTGCTGTTAGAAGCCGCCTCACCACCAGTGCTACTCGAAGCTATTGAGAAGCATCAAGTCAGCATTCTTGCGACAGCCCCGACTGCTTATCGCGTGATGCTTGAAACCATTTCGAATTTTGATGTCTCGTCGCTGCGAGTATGCGTTTCAGCGGGTGAGCCACTTGCTTTGGACACGCGTGTTCGATTTGAAAAAGCCACTGGTATAAAATTGACGGACGGTCTTGGTGCGACCGAAATGTTGCATATCTTCATTTCATCGATCGGTGTCGAAATTCGACCAGGCGCGATCGGTAAACCGGTCAACGGTTTTGTAGTCACAATTCTTGACGATGAGTACAACGAGGTTGGTCCTGGTGTTGTCGGCAACCTTGCAGTCAAAGGCCCAACGGGATGTCGGTATCTCGCCGACGAGCGTCAAAGCAATTATGTAAAAAATGGTTGGAACTTACCGGGGGATGCGATGTATCGCGACGAACAAAACTATTTTTGGTATCAAGCTCGTGCCGATGACATGATAATTTCATCCGGCTACAACATTGCAGGGCCAGAAGTCGAAGCAGCAGTTCTCACACACCCCGCAATACGTGAATGTGCATGCGTCGGCATTGCCGATCTAGAGCGAGGCATGGTCGTCAAGGCATTCATCGTCCTCAAAGATTCTCACTCGCCGAGCAGCGAACTCGCCAAAGAAATTCAAGATCACGTCAAGGCGACGATTGCACCGTACAAATACCCGAGGTTGATTGAATTTCGCGGTGAGCTACCCAAAACAGCAACTGGCAAGATGCAGCGATACCGTTTGCGTACGGAGGTCACCGATGACAGGCGCTGAAAAAAGAACTGCGCTGATCACGGGCGGGGCCAAAGGCATCGGTTTTGCCTGCGCTGAAGCGCTCGAGGCATCTGGCTACAACGTCAAAGTTATTGGACGCGATTTAGAAGCACTCAAATCTTGTGATTTTGACTATGAGGTATGCGACGTCACCAGCGAATCGGCAGTCACCGAGGTATTTGCAAAAATTGGACGGGTTGACATTCTGGTCAATAACGCAGGGATCGCATCAACTGCACCAGTTCATCGCACGACTCTTTCAGATTGGAACAATGCTTTTGCTGTAAACGCAACCGGTGCATTTTTGTGCACACGTGCCGTGCTGGCAGGAATGCGTCAGCGCAATTGGGGTCGGGTCATAACGATTGCGTCCACTGCAAGTCAATCCGGAGCGCCCTACATTGCCGCCTACGCAGCGTCAAAGCATGCCGTTTTAGGTCTGATGCGAGTTGTCGCCAGCGAAGTAGAGGGTTCTGGAGTTACCGCCAATTCTGTTTGCCCAACGTTTGTTCGAACTGAGATGACTCAGCAATCTGTTAGAAAAATTGTTGAACTCACTGGTAAGACGCCACTTGAAGCAGAACAGACTTTGGCAAATCAATCTGCGCTGAACAGACTTCTTGAACCACAAGAAGTAGCTGCGGCCGTGGTCTATTTGAGTTCAGATCTGGCAGGAGCAGTCAATGGCCAGTCAATTATCATCGACGGTGGGACGACTCAGCAATGAAACCAAAAATTCCATTCAAGGCATCTGCCATGCTGACTAAGTCTTGGCAACACTTTGATGTTCAAATTGCTGATCGTGTAATGACACTGACCCTAAATCGCCCAGACAAACTCAATGCGATCACATTTGAGGCGTATGCAGATCTGCGCGACCTATTTAGAGAACTACCGCATGCAGATATTTGTGATGCTGTTGTGATCACTGGCTCTGGGCGGAGTTTTTGCTCGGGTGGCGATGTCAACGAAATTATTGGTGAACTAATTAAAATGGATCCACGTGAATTGCTTGAATTCACCCGAATGACCTGTGAAGTGATTAAAAACATGCGCGAATGTCCGATACCCGTTATCGGCGCGATAAATGGCACGGCGGCTGGGGCTGGTGCGGTCATTGCGATTGCCTGTGACTTTCGAATAGTCACCCCTGCCACCAAATTCAGATTTCTTTTTACAAATGTAGGACTGTCGGGTGGCGATATGGGAACTTGTTATCTGTTGCCAAAACTTGTCGGACTCGGAAGAGCAACTGAAATTCTGATGTTCGGCGATCCAGTAGCGGGCGAGCAGGCCGTGGCAATCGGTCTGGCAAACAAGTGTGTTGCGCCCGAAGATCTGCTGACTGAGGCGCACGCAATTGCGACGCGGATTACCACAGGACCAATTTTGGCGCTTCAAACTACGAAAATATTGCTGACACGCGAAGCTGATATGAGTTTGCAGGGCGCTCTCGAACTAGAAGCCGTGACCCAGGCACATTTAATGCAAACAAAAGATCACAGTGAATTCCACCGGGCATTCAACGCCGGTGAGAAACCAAAATGGAGCGGAAGATGAGCAATATTTCCAACTCGGATAGTCAAGACAATTCGGTGTTGAGTCCGCATCTTTGTGTCAACCCGAGTGATATGGCAAAAGCTCGGGGTTTTTCTCATGCGGTAATTGCACAACCAGGTAAAACAATCTATTTGGCGGGGCAAATCGCAGTGGATGCAAACTCAAAAGTAGTTGGCGATAATTTTGCCGAACAATTCTCGGTTGCATTAAGCAATGTGGTTCAAGCGTTGCGCGCGGCTGGTGGTTCGCCTGAACATTTGGTGTCTCTCGTGATGTATGCCACAGATGTTGATGCTTACCGCTCGTCATTGCGCGAAGTTGGTGCCGTTTATCGCACAATTATTGGTAGTTACTATCCTGCAATGACACTTGTTGGCGTCACTGAACTGGTTGAACCGTTAGCAATGATTGAAATAGTCGGTACCGCGGTAGTTCCAAATATTTAGTGGAGCCCGAGGCGGGAATTGGACCCGCGACCTACGCATTACGAGTGCGTTGCTCTACCACTGAGCTACCCGGGCGCGACGCTTTACTCTACTGAATGGCTGCTCCATTAACGGATGACTCAATTTCGTTACGACTTGAACGTGTGTCCAATATCAGAATGAGAAAGACGAAGAAGCTTAAGGAACCTAAGTAAGTCAAGGTATTTATCCCCAATGGGAATTCTTGCCAATACCAGGATGGATTTTCACGGAATATAGTTCCGTTTGCATAAAGACAGACGAAATGCACAAAAGTCAAGACCACGACCATCATGCTTTTAAACTCACGCTGCACTCTAAGCGCGATGTTTTTGAATGAAAGAACTGTGACGATGCCTATAAAAAATGGCAACAGAGGCAAGAAATAGCGCGAGTGAAAAGTATCACCGCGCCAACCTGTTCGAATTAAATAAAAAGGCACACCAAAATCGGGGAACGAAGCATTTGCAACTACGCAAAATGAAAAAAACAGCACAACAAAAGTTTTTATGAAGTTGATCTGGAGTCTATTTTGTTTTGAAATTAATACCTTGAGTATAAATATAAACAGAACCATTCCTGATAAAAAAGCTATCGCAGGTATCGAAGGGGGTTGCCAATCAGGGTCTTCGGCACCGAGTAGTCGAAGCGGAACAGAAATCACTTGTCTTGTTGCTTTTGCGCATATCAATAAGGAATTTGTGGGATGAGTTAAAAAGTATTTAAGTTGGACAATTGGACTCGCGATACCTAGTGACCGCCCACTATCTATCAGTGAGATGGGTAATAATGTCAAAGTTATGATTGTTAAAAAGAATATAGATATATTTCGATATCGCATTATTTTTGGTTGTATGAGGTAGATAATTACTACAGTAAAACTAGTTGCGAGAAGATAAAGAGAGGTCTCACGTCGGCTTGTTAAAGCCATTAAAGACGAGAGAAAGAAGCAAATTAAACAGAATAGTTTTTGACCAATCATTTTTTTTGGGGTATTGAGCATTGACATTAGAAATGGCCAGCTGAATAAGCAACCCACAAACGCCCAGCTACTTGTGCTCACGGCAGCAGTAATAGGAATCCCGTAAGGGATACTTGTCAATATAAAACTGATGATAAAACCAAACTTCACTTGATCATTGCCGACCAAGAATAGGGAGACAAGAAATAGACATAGCATCAGCGCGCTAAAGCAGCGTATTAAAATGATTGAAAGCGATGAATTCTCGAGAATAAAAATTGAGAAAAATTTGTAAAAATTTTTGGAGCTATTTCCTTGGTAAATATTTGTGCCAAAGAATTCATCTGTCTCATAAAAAATATTGGGATTCGCTGAAACATTGCCAAGGTTCAAACGGTCATCATTTTTGCTGGTTTCATACCTGCAGGCTCCTTTGACTCTTTTAATTAGCAGACGCTTGTAAGTTTCTTCAATATTCTTTGGAACGCATAATTCGGTACGAATTAAATAGATCGGTTGACCTGCATTATCTTTGGCTAAAAACTGACAATTGTCGCTTACTCCTTGGGCACACCATACTGATGCGATGTGAAATCGCTCATCGCGGGGACCATTTATTGGACGTCCCAAAGACCAACAAATGAGAGTAACGAAGAGAGCCGCACCTGCGATGAGAATTCGAGACTTATTCATTGACTGCGAAATCTTAGTTCAGTGAGATTGCAGGGATGCGGCGAGGGTCTTGAGCGGTGGGCATCTGAGAAGGAGTGCGTGAAGCGCGAGATTTTCGTTGATGTTCAGGCCGAGGGCAGAAATTGTTTTATGGATCGCCGCAATCGCCGCAATAATTTCATCACCATCCGACGTGTCGGGGTTCTGCGTCAGCAAATCTTTGTAACTACTGGCAAAGACGCTCAATCCGCTGCGTAATTCATCAGTTCGCAATTTGCGCAGCTCACGTTTGTGGCGGTCGGCAATGTTTTTTCGGCCACTGCCTCGTTCGCCGGTTAAAGCAACTCGCTCGTCGAGTTCTTTTAACTCGCGCTCGTGCATTGTTTCTAGTGCTTCAGCTGCTTTGTCAAGATGATCCATTAAATCAGCGACAATTTTTACGATGGCTGCACTCGTGCCGTCGAGCCGAGCAGAAATCGTGGCGAACGCCTCTTGGCGTCGTGCCAAATAATTGTCAGTCACGAGCAGTCGTGCACGGTCTAAGTTGCCTTGACTGGCTTGCGCCACCGATGCGGCCGTAGCCGGAAACACACCTTCGGCCACAAGCGCCGCAGCAATATCAGGATCAGCAAGCCGAGCGAAATTAACCACGACACAACGCGAATTGATCGTTGTCAACGATGGCACAAGTTGATCGGCCAGCAAAATGAACACCATTTGGCGTGCCGGCTCTTCAATTGTCTTTAGCAATCGCACCGCCGCACTGTCGCGCATCAAATGCACTTCGTGAATAATTATCACCTTGACTTTTGCTTCAAGCGGCGTCGTCGACGATTGCGAGACGATGCTCTCTGCTTCTTCTTTGTCGACCGCAGCCCCAACTCGGTAAATTTCATTCACATCGGCGAACTCGCCACGCATAATTAAATTAGCCTCGCGCGAACTATCGATATCTGAACCAGTAACCAATGTCGATGCAAATGCTCGCGCCGCATGTTCTTTGCCGCACCCTTCGGGGCCAACAAACAAAAACGACTGCACGTTGGTTGACCCAAAATGTTGCAGTTTTTCAACGGCGCGTTGTTGGCCGACAACTTTTGACCAGACCGAACCCATTAGATGCCGAGTCGTTCTTTAACTGCAGCCCAAATTACTTTCTCAAGGTCATCTTTGGCTGGCGTGCCGTCGATCACCAACCAGCGTTTTGGGTCGGACGCCGCCATCTGCGAAAAACCGTCAGCCACGCGCCCAAAAAACTCTTCGTCTTCGCGCTCGAACCGATCGAGTTCGCGCTTTTTCAAACGCTCGAGCAACAACTCGGTTGGCACCTCTATATATATGACAAGTTCTGGCCACAGACCACCAATTGCCCAGTCGTTGATGCGCTTCAACTCGGCGAGGTCTTGCTTGCGCCCGTATCCCTGATAGGCGAGCGACGAAAAAACACTGCGGTCACTGACAACATGTCGACCAACAGCAAGCGACGGCGAAACGAGTTCGGCAATGTGGTGCGCGCGATCTGCGGCCATCATCAACGCTTCGGCGCGCGGCGACAAAGTCATATTCGCTGGGTCAATCAAGATATTGCGCAACAACGAGCCAACAACCGTGCCACCAGGTTCGCGAGTCATTACCGCGTTGAGTCGCGTCGCCAAACGCTTGACATGCGTGCTCTTACCGCAACCCTCAAGACCCTCGAACGCGATGTATTTACCCAAACTCACACTGCAACCCTAGAGGGCGGTTGTTACTCGGCGGTTTTGCCGACGGCGCCAGCCGTTTTTGCAGTCTTTTTTGCACTACTCGCGCCAGTTTTCACGCGAGACTTTGTCACAGATTTTTTGGTCGGTTTTGCAACGGCTTTTTCGCCAGATTTCGCAACAGGTTTCTTGCTCGGTGCCTTCACGGTTTTCTTCGCCCCGCGTTTGGTCGTCTTCTTGCCACCATTCGACGCCGTGTAGTCGCGCCGAATCGCCAACAATTCGAAAGCGCGCTCGGGCGTGATGAACTCGAGACGATCGCCGCGCGTCAAACTCGCGTTCGTTTCGCCGTCGGTCACATACGTGCCGAACTTTCCATCTTTGGCGACGACTGGTCGATTGCTCACCGGGTCGTTGCCGAATTCTTTTAGCGGAGGTTTTGCGGGCCCGCGCCGACCAAAGACCCGTGGTTCGGCAAGTTTCGCCAACGCGGCATCGATCGTGATCGTAAATATTTGCTCTTCACTTTCAAGCGTGCGACTGTCTTTACCTTTGCTGATGTATGGGCCGTATCTGCCGTTTTGCGCGGTGATGATTTCGCCGTCTGTCGTGTCGGCACCAACCGTGCGCGGCAACGACAAAAGTTGCAACGCTTCGGTCATCGTCACATTTTCTATCGCCATTGACTTGAACAACGAAACCATTCTTGGTTTTTCTAAATCTGGCGGTGGAGTTTCAATCGTGCCCCACTGCACATACGGCCCATAACGACCATTTTTCAGGAACACTGGCAAGCCGTCGAGTTCACCAATCGGATCAATATATTTTGGTGCCGCCAATAACGCGACGGCGATCTCGACGCTCAATTCATCTGGTGTCAGCGTCTCGGGCACCGATGCAGTATTTTCGCCACACTTCACATACGGCCCAAATTTGCCTGGGCGCAAAATTATTTCTTCGCCGGTTGTCGGGTGCATGCCAACCGGAAACGCATTCAACGCCGCGGCATCGATGTTGGCGATGTTGTGTTCGACAAGTGGCTTCAAACCCGGCAACTCTTTGCCGTTGCCGTAATAAAACTCACCAAGCCAGACCTCTTTGACGCGCAAGCCTTGGGCAATTTCGTCAAGTTCTTCTTCGACCGTTGCCGTGAATGTGTAGTCGACAAGTTCGGTGAAATGATTTTTCATCAACTTGACCACGGCGAAGGCCGTCCATGACGGCACGATCGCTTGACCTTTCTTCCAGACATAGCCGCGATTCAAAATCGTGCCAAGAATCGCCGCATAAGTGCTGGGTCGACCGATGCCGAGTTCTTCAAGTTTTTTTACCAGCGTCGGCTCGGTGTATCGCGCAGGCGGTGTCGTCTCGTGACCGCTTGCCAAATACTTTTCGATCTGAACCTTGTCGTCAACTTTCATCGGTGGCAACAATGCTTCTTTTTCTTCTGACTCTGAATCTTCTGCAACTTCTTGATACGCCTGGCGATAACCGGCAAAAGTTATCGTCGTGCCACTAGTTGAAAACTCACAATCGGCCTTGACTGCACCTGTTGTGATGGCGCCGAGTTTGACGGTCACGGTGGTGCCGGTGGCATCTGCCATTTGTGAGGCGAGAGTGCGCTGCCAAATAATTTTGTAGAGCGCAAGTTCGCGAGCGTTCACCTCTGAGGCGATGGCGTCAGGGCTGCGCAGCGGCAAAGTCGGACGAATCGCCTCGTGGGCTTCTTGCGCATTTTTTACTTTTGATTTATATTCCCGCGGTTCGGCCGATAAAAACTCTTGCCCGAACGCGCTCGAAATCTCGCTGCGCACAGCCGTCATCGCGTCATCAGCCAAAATCACGTTGTCGGTGCGCATGTATGTAATGAAGCCGCCTTCATAAAGACCCTGAGCCAGACGCATAACCTCGCTGGCCGTGATGCGCAATTTGTTGCCACCCTCTTGTTGCAGGGTGCTGGTCATAAAAGGTGCGCGCGGCGCCTTGCGATACGGGCGATCTTCGACACTGCGCACTTCAAGATCGACCCCAGCCAAACCCGAGACCAGATCATTGGCTCGAGATTCGGTCACGACAACGACGCCTTCTTTGACCACCCCGAGAGAATCAAAGTCTTTGCCCATCGCAATTCGTGACCCATCCACCGACTGCAAACCTGCAGTAAATATAGGAGTAGTCGCACTCGTGGCTTCGAGGTCCCAGTAACCGGCGGCCACGTGGGCCATGCGTTCTTGTTCGCGCTCAACGACGAGTCGAATTGATGGACTCTGTACCCGCCCAGCAGAAAGTCCGCGGTTCACTTTGCGCCACAAAATTGGTGAAACTTCGTATCCGTAAAGTCGGTCGAGAATTCGTCGCGCCTCGGCCGCATCAACCAACTTGTAGTCGACATCGCGCGTGTGACTGAGTGCCTCAGCAATCGCAGTTTTTGTAATTTCGTGAAACACCATTCGCTTCACTGGAATCTTTGGTTTTAAATATTCTAAAAGGTGCGCGGCGATCGCTTCGCCCTCGCGGTCTTCGTCGGTCGCTAGATAAAGTTCATCGGCACCTTTCAACAATGCCTTTAATTCTTTAATTACTTGCGCGCCGCGCTCTGTCAATTCATAATTTGGTTTGAAGGAGTTCTCGACATCCACCGATAAACCTTTGCTCGGCAAGTCGGCGATGTGACCAACTGAGGCGCGCACATCGAAGCCTTCGCCGAGAAATTTTGAAATTGTTTTGGCCTTTGCAGGCGACTCAACAATGACGAGAGCGTTAGACATGTAGTTTCATCGTTAGGTGGTCGAGTATGGGCTTGTCAAGGTTATCGGTTTAAATCCAAATGCACTATGGGTTACGTCGGTAGCGTAAATGATGAC
>CAMDEC010000035.1 GCA_945893395.1 Bifidobacterium breve | reverse complement strand
ACATCTGTGTTGATGCCGAGGTCAATTACTTCGAACCCGGCGCCTTCCAGCATCATCGCCACAAGATTTTTACCAATGTCATGAATGTCGCCTTTTACGGTGCCAATCACAACTTTGCCCACCGACTCGGCGCCAGTTTCGGCCAGCAGCGGGCGCAAAATCGCCATACCACCCTTCATCGCGTTTGCGGAAAGTAAAACTTCTGGCACGAACAAAATGCCGTCGCGAAAGTCGATGCCGACAATACGCATGCCCTCAACGAGTGCCGTTTCTAAAACTTTCGTCGCCGACCAACCACGGTCCAGCAAAATCGTCGTGCCTTCGATAATTTCTGGACCAAGACCGTCGTAAAGGTCGTCGTGCATCTGTGCGGTTAGATCTTCGTCTGATAATTGGGCGAGATCAATATCTTGAAATTCTTCGTTGCTCACATTTTCTCCATTACTAGTGCAAAATCATCTTTAATTGGCTGTCCAGCACAACGAATTGAACGCTATCAGTTTGGGTGGGTGAAGTATTGCACCGTCTCGGATTTGAGCGCATCGACGCCAAGAATAATGTCCGCGGCTTTCTCGGCAATCATCATCGTCGGGGCATAGATATTGCCGTTGGTCACGTATGGCATCACCGAAGCATCGACGACTCGCAAGCCATCGATGCCATGCACACGCATAGTTAATGGGTCGACTACCGCCATTTCGTCAACCCCCATTTTGCAAGTGCATGAAGGGTGATATGCCGTTTCGCCATCGCGCCGAACCCATTCGAGAACTTGTGAATCGGTTTGGCACTCTGGGCCGGGCGAAATCTCGCCCCCGTCAAAATCTTTGAACGCCGGCTGTGACAAAATTTTTCGAGCAGCCGCAATCGCCTCAACCCACTCTTGACGATCTTCAGGCGTTGACAAATAGTTAAGACGCAGTTCCGGCTTGACGCGCACATCGGATGATTTGATTTTTACGCTGCCACGCGAATTTGAATACATCGGACCAATATGCACCTGGTAACCGTGACCCCCCGCGGGTGCCGTGCCGTCGTAGCGCACCGCGATCGGCAAAAAGTGAAACATCAAGTTCGGGTACTTGAACGAATCGTTGCCACGAATGAACCCGCCGCCTTCAAACTGATTTGAAGCCCCGGCTCCGCGACGAAACAACCAGAGCAAACCAATGAACGGGCGATAGTGCATCTTCAGCATCGGGTTCAGCGACACAGGTTGACTGCACGAATGCTGCACATAAACTTCAAGGTGGTCTTGCAAGTTCGCACCGACACCAGGCAAGTGATGCACCGGCTCAACACCGACTTTCTTCAGATCTTCACTATCACCAATGCCCGAAACTTGCAACAACTGGGGCGAATTAAACGCACCACCACACAAAATAACTTCACGAGCGCAAACAGTTCGCTTGCGACCAAACGGTAATTCGAAATTCACGCCCGTTACTTTTTTATTTTCGACGATCAACTTTGTGACAAGCGCTCGACATTGA
Organism: Bifidobacterium breve; assembly: GCA_945893395.1. Classification (GTDB taxonomy): domain Bacteria; phylum Actinomycetota; class Acidimicrobiia; order Acidimicrobiales; family Ilumatobacteraceae; genus BACL27. The sequence continues at coordinate 15,598 of CAMDEC010000035.1, read as the reverse complement.
ACTTTCAAATTTTTTCGATGCATCACCGGATGCAGATACGCCCGCGACGCGCTGAGTCTGCGACCACGACGCAGATTTCGATCAAACGCCGCAAAGCCTTCTTGTTTGTACCCGTTCACATCGGCTGTTAACTCATGTCCGGCCTGCTGTACAGCCTTGAAAAACGCACCGAACAACGGATTCTTAATTGGACCGCGTTCTTGCACGAGTGGTCCGTCATGTCCGCGATACTGATCGTCGCTCGGCGCAGCCAAACAATTTTCAAGACGCTTGAAATATGGCAAGCAGTGTGCATAGTCCCAAGTTGACATGCCAGGGTCACTTGCCCACCGTTGATAGTCGAGCGGATTTCCTCGTTGAAAGATCATTCCGTTGATGCTCGATGAGCCGCCCAAAACTTTGCCCCGACCTTGAGTCACGCGGCGATTGTTCATGTGCGGTTCGGGTTCCGAAACATATAGCCAGTCATAAAACCGACTACCAATCGGAAACGTCAACGCAGCAGGCATGTGAATAAAAACATCCCACCAATAGTCGGGACGTCCCGCTTCAAGAACAAGAACTGTCTTGCGCGAATCTGCGCTCAACCGATTGGCAAGCGCAGAACCTGCCGAACCGCCGCCGACAATTATGTAGTCGTACGTAATCTTGAGTTTTTTCAAATCGCACCCAACATACGCGCCGCTTCAAGAGTGTTCTCGAGCAAACACGCAATCGTCATCGGACCGGTGCCTCCAGGCATCGGCGTAATCGCCCTAGCAATCGACTGCACCGCGTCAAAATCAACATCTCCAACAATCTTGTTGTCAAGGCGAGTCACGCCGACATCGATCACAGTTGCGCCGGGTTTGACATGGGCAGCAGTGACCATGCGGGCTGACCCAGCCGCAGCGATAATTATGTCGGCCTCACGGCAAACATCGATCATGTCTGGGGTCGATTTGTGTGCGACCGTTACGGTGGCGTCAGCGCCGCGACGCACAAGCAGTAACGCTTGTGGCAAACCGACCAGGGCCGACCGACCAATAACAACCACGCGCTTGCTTTTAGTTTCGATTTCGTACTTTTCAAGTAGCCGCATCACTCCAAGCGGTGTGCACGGCACATGACCCTTCAGTCCGCGCACAAGACGACCTAGCGATCTTTCGGTCAAACCGTCCACATCTTTTTCGACTGGCAACAAACTAAGCACAGCCTCGCTGTCGATGTGCTTCGGCAACGGCAGTTGCACCAAAATGCCGTGCACGCTCTTGTCGTCGACCAACTCTGCAACTGCCTGCTCAACCTGCGCTTGGATCGCCGTCGCCGGCAAATTGACGCTGCGCGAAACCATGCCGGCTTCCTGAGCTTTTTTATGCTTGTTGTTCACATATATATGACTCGGTGCATCGTCACCGATCAGCACAGTTGCCAAACAAATCTTCGGGTTTCCTGCTGCGGTAATCGTTGCCTTAATTTTTGCAACCGTTTGATCGCGCAACATGATGCCATCAAGCAAAATTGCCCCACCAGCGGTGCGCTTAACTTCTGTGCTCATGACAATCCGACTATTTCACCGTTCGCGTCGAAGTCGATGATTGCTGCAGCAGGTTTAGTGCCGAGTCCTGGCATTGTGCGCATGTCACCACAAATTGGATAAACAAATCCGGCGCCAATTGACGCCCGCACTTCACGCACGTTCAAAGTGTGACCCGTCGGGGCGCCGCGCAACGACGCATCACCCGAAATCGACAAGTGAGTCTTGGCAACACAAATCGGCAGTTTCGCAAACCCATTATCTGTGTAGTTCTTGATCTGCTTATTGGCGAGACTCGTGTACTCAACTTTTGCCGCACCGTAAATTGTCGTGGCGATCTTTTCGATCTTTTCTTTAAGCGACGCTTCGTCTGGATACAAGAAATGGAAGGTGTTCTTATCGTTGCAAGCCTCGACAACAGCCTTGGCAAGATCTGTTGCACCCGCGCCACCATCGGCGAAGTGCGTGCACACTGCAACCCGCGCACCAGCCCCCTCGGCGATTTTGCGAATCGCCTCGTGCTCTGACTTATGGTCTGTCGGAAACCCGTTGATCGCCACAACCGGAGAAACGCCGTGAGCTTTGACGTTTTCAATTTGCTTAACCAAGTTCGCCGCACCCGCAATAACGTCGTCGGGGTTTTCTTTGAGCAAATCTTCTGGCAATGCTTTGCCAGCGACAATTTTATATTTTCCAGAGTGCGCCTTTAGCGCCCGCACGGTTGCAACCAGCACGGCAGCGTCAGGCACGAGACCCGAAGCACGACACTTGATGTTGAAAAACTTCTCAGCACCCATATCCGCACCAAAGCCCGCTTCAGTAATCAAATAATCACCAGTATGGATACCGATCAAGTCGCCAACAATCGACGAGTTGCCGTGGGCGATGTTGCCGAACGGTCCGGCGTGCACGATCACCGGCGTGTTCTCGATGGTCTGCAACAAGTTCGGCTTAATTGCATCAGCCATGATTACTGCCATCGAACCTGCGCCACTTAATTGCTCGGCCGTCACCGGCTTGCCCTGAGAGTCGTAGCCGACGACGATTCGCGAAAAACGCTTGCGCATGTCTTCTTTTGAATTTGCCAATGCAAGAATCGCCATCACTTCGGACGCGGCGGTGATGTCGAAACCAGTCTGACGCACTACACCGTCTTCTTTGGTGCCAAGACCAATAATCAAGTTGCGCAGAGAACGATCGTTGACATCCATCACTCGTCGCCAAGTGATGTTGTTTAAATCAAGATCAAGACTGTTGCCTTGATGCAAGTGGTTATCAACCATCGCCGACAACAAATTGTGCGCCGCAGTCACCGCATGAAAGTCGCCGGTCAAATGCAAATTCAACAACTCCATCGGGATTACTTGGCTGTAACCGCCACCGGCAGCCCCGCCCTTGATGCCGAAAGTTGGTCCCATGCTCGGTTGACGCAAACTGATCGTCGCTTTCTTGCCAATATGTTTCATCGCTTGACCCAAGCCAACAGTCGTCGTCGTCTTACCTTCACCTAGTGGCGTCGGCGTAATCGCAGTTACTACGACATATTTTGCCTTCGGGCGCGACTTCAAAGAATCAATAGCGTCGAGACTTATCTTGGCGAGACTTTTGCCATACGGTTCAAGAAATTCGCTGGCGATGCCCATTTGAGAGGCGATCTCAGTCAGCGGCTTAGCCGTGGCTTTGCGCGCAATTTCAAGATCTGATGGAAAGCCCATTACTTCCTCTTTCGTTTACTACTCACCTGGATTTATGCAACGCTCCACTCTACAGAACTTGGTTTAATCGGGGATAAACCATCGCAGGTTGCTAAAGTTAACTCGTTATGGCAAAGCACAAATTTGACCCTTTCATGCGAATCACCGAGCCGATGGTTCGCGACAATGGCGTGTTGCGCGTTGCAACTTGGCAAGAGGCGCTGACCAGAGCAGCAAAAGGATTAGCCGAAACACGGGACGCATTCTCGCCATCAGCAGTCGGCTTCTTTTCGTGCTCGAAGTCGACCAACGAGATGAACTTCATCGCCCAAAAGTTCGCTCGTGCGGTAATCGGCACGAACAACATTGATTCATGTAATCGAACTTGACACGCACCTTCGGTGGTCGGTCTGGCCACCGTTTTCGGAGCAGGCGGAGGCACGAGTTCGTATGCCGAGGTTGAAACATCCGATGTAGTCGTGCTGTGGGGTTCAAACGCCCGCGAAGCACACCCAATTTACTTTCATCATGTTCTGCAAGGTGTGCGCAACGGCGCAAAACTTTTCGTCGTCGATCCGCGACGAACCGCTTCAGCCGAGTTCGCCGACATCTGGCTCGGTCTAAATGTTGGCTCGGATATTGCTCTGTCAAATACGATCGCTCGAGAAATTATCCACTCTGGTCTGGCCCACAAACAATTCATCGAAGGCAGCACCACAAATTTTGTCGAATATGCAAAGTCAGTCGAACCTTGGACGCTCGAAGTCGGCAGCAAAGTCACAGGCGTGCCGCCAGAAGCAATTCGTGAACTCGCCCACTCATTTGCCAAAGCAGGCAGCGCACAATTGTGTTGGACACTCGGCATCACCGAACACCACAACGGTGTCGACAATGTTCTTAGTCTGATCAACCTCGCACTTCTGTGCGGCCATGTTGGTCGCACAGGTGCAGGTCTCAACCCGTTGCGCGGCCAAAACAATGTTCAAGGTGGCGGCGACATGGGTGCGTTACCGAACAAACTGCCCGGCTTCCAAGATGTGCAAGACGATGTCGCCCGCGAGAAATTCAATAAAAAGTGGGGCTGCACAATTCCACCAAAATATGGGTGGAACCTCACAGAAATGTTTGCCGCCATGGAGCGCAAAGAACTGCGAGCAGTTTTCGTAATCGGTGAAAACCCTGCTCAATCCGAAGCCGATGGCACACACGCCACGCATCTGCTCGAGAATCTCGACTTCTTGGTCGTGCAAGACATCTTCATGACCAAAACTGCTGAACTTGCCGATGTGGTTCTGCCTGGCTCGGCATCGTGGTGCGAAAGCGACGGCACGGTTACCAACTCAGAGCGCCGCGTGCAACGCGTGCGTAAGGCAATCAACTCGCCGGGCAATGCCCACGACGATATTCAAATCATTCTCGACCTGGCACGCGAAATGGGCCACGATTGGAAATATACGTCAACCGAGGAGATCTGGGATGAACTTCGCAGCCTCTCTCCGATGCACGCCGGCATGTCGTATAAGCGTCTGGCAGAACTTGGCGGCATTCAATGGCCATGCTTCAGCGAAGACAAACTCGAACCATCTTTCTTGCACGGTCGCTTGTGGGATAAAGACCCGACCAAGCGTGGCCGATTGGCGCCGTTCAGTGTCGTGATCGACGAACCACCAGTTGAAGCCACATCACCAGAGTTTCCGTTGCGCCTGACGACTGGTCGGCGACTCGACTCTTACAACACGGGTGTTCAAACTCGTGGTTTCGATAGCCCCTTGCGTTTTGGCGAAACAATCGACGTTTCGCCTGAAGATGCCGAAAAGCTTTTAGTGCGCGACGCTGAGATCGTTCGCGTCAGTTCTTTGCGAGGTTCGCTCGAAGTGCCCGTACGCATCGACAAGAGTTTGCGACCTGGTCTCGTGTTCATGACGATGCACTTCCCTGATCAGGTGAACACAAACTTGATCACTATCGATGCAACTGATCCAAAATCAGGCACCGCAGAGTTCAAAGCAGCGGCCGTAAAAATCGAGCGAATCAGAGAAAAAATGCCGATTGCCGGCGAATAATAATTTCTAGTGCTCCAGCACTGTGATTTGTTAGTGCTCTGGCACTGTGATTTGTTAGTGCTCTGGCACTAATACAAACTTGCCGAAATGCTTCTTCTCGAGAAACTCGCTTTGGGCTTTGGCGATATCTTGCAGCGCAAATGTCTTGGCCACGAGTGGCTTGATTTGATTTTTTTCGATGTAAGAAACAAGATTTTTGAACACTGGCTCATCCCACGCTGTACAGCCGATAAGGGTTAAGTCTTTCAAATAGAAAGTTCTCAGATCAAGATTCACAATCGGCCCACCGATCGCCCCCGACGAGACATATCTCCCGCCCCGACGAAGCACTTTCAGCATCGACTCAAAATCTTGGCCACCAACATTGTCAACGACAACATCGATGGTTTCTTCGCCCAAAGCCGCGGCGATGTCAGTGCCTCGCTCGACAATCTTGTCGGCACCAATTTCAATCGCATGTTTGGCTTTGTCGGTGCCAACGATCGCCACAACCCGTGCACCGCGAAGCTTTGCCAATTGCACGGCAGCCGAACCAACACCACCCGACGCTCCAGCAATCAAAACATGATCGCTCTTTGAAACCTTTGCTCGCAGCAACATGTTCTCAGCCGAACCATAACTACACGGAATCGAGCCCAACTCGACATCGCTCCAATTCGACTCAATTACAAACACCTCGCTAGTCGGTACTTTTACGAACTGAGCAAAAGCACCGTCGAAATCTGAGCCCATCCAAATATTGCGCATCGAGCCAAAGCCATCGGGCCGCATGCATGGTCGCACCAACACGCGTGAACCAACAAGTCGTGCTTCTTGATCATCAGCGACTTCAACTATTCTTCCGCAGCAGTCGGTGCCCTGAATAAATGGGAATGGCGTTGCTACATCCCATCCACCATTTTCATACCAGCCCACTCGAGTGTTGATCTCAGTGTTGTTGACACCCGCCGCCAAAACCTGAATTAAAACTTCACCGGCACCAACAAGTGGTTTAGGCACATCTTTGTAGACAAGTTTGTCGTAGCCGCCATTACCCGTGGTGACAATTGCCTTCACGGTGCAGATTCAATCAATCAACGCATCGGCACGCAAGCCTGCGCGCTCGAGATGTATCGGCAGAACTCTGCCGTAAAGCTCTTTGGCTCGTTGTGGGCTACTCACCATTCCAGGTTCAGAGACATAACTAAAAATTGCGACATATCGCTTTCGCTTACCTCGAAGTGGCGCAACACGATGCAACGAATATCTACCTTTGAAGATTTGTAGATCTCCAGGCTCAAGAATCACAGTTTTAATCATCGACTTGTCACCATCCAGAACTCGTTGAACTTTTCCGTAGTTTTCTTCGGTCAATGAACGCACCATCGGGCTGTATTCAAACTCGCCTCCCGATTCAGCATTTTGAATCGCCAGCGTCACGGTGAAATTGTTCGTATCAAAATGCCATGGAAACCCGCCACCTTCCTCGGCAAGATTCACGACTACATCAGCCAACGGGTCGGCATATGGAAAAAAATTCTCTTCTTGCAGCACTTCTTTGATAAACGGAGAAAATGCCGGCCACTCGAATATCGCCCGCAAGATGCTGTCGCTGCCCAGGGTGTCGGCGGGCACGAACGCATTCGACCGATCATAAAATCTGCGCAGCGGATGCGTGCTTGGCAAGTCTTCGCGATCTGGAAGAAAATATGGGTTCGTCCGTGTGAAATTACGGTGGCCAAACTTCTCGACTCTGTCACTTTCGACAATCAATTCGTCGATCTTTTCAGGTCTAACAAACCCTTTGAGCACGGCGCAGCCATCGGCTTCAATCAGAGCCTGTGCGCTTGTGAGCAGATCACGGCGTGCTTGGCATTCACGATCGATCGGGTATCTATCTAGATCTACAAAATCAGCTGCGGCAACAAAAGTTGTAGACATATATACGTATCCAATAATAGACAAGTCGCCATCTTGGTGATTTAAGTCGTAAAGTCAATGAGGCAATGGATCTCAAAATCGCATCAGGTACGGCCAACGCCGAAGAACGTCAGGCTGTCGACTCCCTACTTGGCCAGCCCTCCGAAACTTCGCAAGGCGCCCAACGCGACGAATCAGGGCTACGCGTTTCGCGTGGCGGCGGAGAATTACGCAAGTTACGACACTTGCTGTTGCCAACGCTGCATAGCGTCAACGATCGAGTCGGCTTCATCAGCCGTGGTGCAATTAATTATATTTCTCAGCGCCTCGATATCGCACCGGCCGAGATCTACGGTGTCGCTACTTTTTATGCGCTATTCGACACCAACGAACGACCTGCCCGCCAAGTTCACGTTTGCATTGACCTCGCCTGTCGCGCGGCGTCAGGTTGCACCGAAGAAACACTTCCCGAAGGGGCAATTCCATCACCTTGTCTCGGCACATGCGAACGCGCACCGTCAGTACTCGTAATCGAAACTGGTGTCACCGTTCGCCAAGAAGTTCTTGCACCGGCGACAAAAACTCAAATTGCAGAACTTATAGCGGGCAAAAGCGCACCAACCGAACAGCCAATTGCGCAAGCAGCACCGCAAACTCCGGACAAATCACTGGTGTTGCTTTCACGAATCGGCATCGTCGACCCTCTTAGCATCGTCGACTACGAATCCAAGGATGGTTATAAGGCCTTGCGCAAGGCATTCGCAATTGGAGCAGAAAATGTAATCGCTGAAGTGACTGCGTCTGGATTGGTCGGTCGCGGTGGTGCTGCGTTTTCAACCGGCAGAAAATGGGCAGCAGTTGCATCTCAACCGGTCAAGACTCGATACCTAATTTGCAACGCCGACGAATCAGAACCTGGCACATTTAAAGACCGAGTGCTTATGGAGGGTGACCCATTCGCGATGATCGAGTCGATGACAATTGCGGCATTCGCCACGGGTTGTCAACACGGCTACATCTATTTGCGTGGCGAATACCCGCGTGCATTGGGCAACTTGACGAATGCCGTCGAAGTCGCGCGCAACAAAAAATATCTTGGCAACAATATTCTCGACACTGATTTTAATTTTGACATCACAATTTTCAGGGGCGCTGGCGCGTACATTTGCGGCGAAGAAACGGCTATTTTTAATTCGATCGAGGGGTACCGCGGCGAGCCACGAAACAAGCCGCCGTTTCCAGTTGAAGTCGGTCTCTTCGGCAAACCAACTGTGGTCAACAATGTCGAAACACTTTTCAATGTTCTTCCGATCATCAATGATTCTGGCGAGAAATATGCGTCGTGGGGCTCAACTGGCTCTAAAGGCAAGAAACTTTTCTGCGTCTCGGGCGCCGTCAACAAGCCAGGTGTTTATGAAGTAAATTTCGGCGCCACATTGAGAGAACTGATAGACCTTGCCGACGGGCTCAAACCAGGCTCGCAGATACAGGCCGTGTTGCTGGGCGGTGCCGCTGGTGGTTTTGTTGGTCCTGAAGATCTCGACCTCGAGCTAACTCTTGAGGCAGCGAGGGCCGCAGGCACGACGCTCGGCTCAGGCGTGGTGATGGTGCTCGATCAAAGTGTAAACATGCTCGACCAACTGCAACGCATCGCCGCATTCTTTCGTGACGAGTCATGCGGCCAATGCGTGCCATGTCGAGTCGGCACAGTGCGACAACAAGAAGCCCTTGCCCGTTTGGTCAAGTCATCCGGCATCAACAACGCGGCGATTGATCTGCAATTGTTGCGCGATCTCGGCCAAGTTATGCGCGACGCCAGCATCTGTGGTTTAGGTCAAACCGCGCACAATGCCATCGACTCTGCCCTGACACGACTTAAAGTATTTTCAGCATGAGCACGCAAGTCACAACCGGCCTTCAGGTTCGCAAAAGTGTCGAACTGACGATCGACGGTAAAAAAGTTACGGCACCAGAAGGCTCAACACTTCTCGATGCCTGCCGCGCATCAGGCAAAGAGATCCCCACTCTCTGTTACGGCGACACAATTACACCTAAAAATGCCTGCAGGGTCTGCATGGTCGAACTTGAAGGTTCACGCACACTCGTGCCAAGCTGCTCGCGCAAAGTCGAGGCCGGCATGGTCGTCAAAACAGACTCGGAGCGCACGACCCACAGCCGCAAACTCGTGCTCGAACTTCTCGGTTCATCGGTCGACTTGTCGTTGACAAAAAATGTCGCGAAATGGAATCAAAGTTACGACGCGAAACCCTCGCGGTTCGGTGCGCCGTCATATCATCATGACAACCGCGACGATGCCGTCACGGGTCATCATCATCCACCAGATGGCCAAACCGCCGAGACGGTGCACCAACCCGTCAAGATCGACAATGCGCTTTATATACGCGACTATTCGAAATGCATTTTGTGTTACCAGTGTGTGGACGCTTGCGGCGAGCAGTGGCAAAACACTTTCGCGATCACAACTGCCGGTCGCGGCTTTGACACCAGAATTTCAACCGAGTTTGCTGTCGACCTGACTGATTCGGCGTGCGTTTATTGCGGTAATTGCATTCAAGTTTGCCCAACTGGCGCGCTGATGTTCACTAGTGAATACGACATGCGTCAAGCCGGCACCTGGAACGAACCCGAACAAACTCAAACTGACACGATTTGTCCGTATTGCGGTGTTGGTTGTGCACTCACCCTGCATGTGCAAGACAACACAATCGTCAAAGTCACCTCGCCAAGCGACCACTCAGTAACGCACGGCAACCTGTGCATCAAAGGTCGCTTTGGCTTTCAACACGTTCAAAACACCAAGCCAGAGTAAATGAATTCGCTCAATAAGCGCCTCGAGATTATCGACATCTCGGCGCTTAAGAGCACCTCGAATACAAATTACGACGATGCGGCGAGCAATCTCTATTCGGCACTCAGCGAAATCGGTTTTGCCGTAATCACAAATCATGGTGTCGACGAAAAAATTGTCAACGATATGCGCCAAGCAGTTTCAAAAGTTTTTGAAACACCGCGTGAGTTTTTGATGCAGGACATGGTTGTTAAAGGCAATTACCGTGGCTTTGTGCCGCTCGGCTATTTCACGCCGAACTCGGGCAAAGGCAAAGCCGATCAATACGAAGCATGGAAGTTGCACAATGAAACCGACCCGAATGATCCGATTTGTCGGGCAAGTCCGCTTTATGGTCCCAACAAATGGCCCCGCATCGACGTAGATATCAAAACACCAGTTATGAGATATTGGCGAGCGCTGACAGATGTAAGTGAGCGCTTAATCATCGCCCTTTGCACTCAGTTAAGAGTTGATGCGCAGATCATCTTGTCGAGCTTGACGAACCCGTTGACAAACATGACCCTGCTCAACTACCCACCCATGCCCCCGCAAAGCGATACTTGGGGCATTCATCCTCACAAAGATTTCAATCTGCTGACGCTGCTAGCCCACGACCCGATAGGTGGCCTCGAGGTTCGCAATCGTGCCGACGAGTGGATCAGTGCCGAATGCCCGCAAGACGGTTTGGTGCTAAACGTTGGTGACATGCTCGAACTCTGGAGTGGCGGTCGTTTGATTTCGACGCCGCACAGAGTGTTCAATAACTCAGGAAAGGCCCGCCAATCGTTTCCGTTTTTTTCCAAGCCTAGATTTGATGTCATGGTCGAACCGTTGCTCAAACCAATTGACGGTTTTGATCGACCGCCATTGCATGTTGGCACTTCGGCAGCCGATATCTGGTATTCGAACTGGCCCGACACAGTTTCGACAGATCCAGCTCAAGTTCTGGGCGAATACAGTTCGTCGTGACAAAACGGGGCCGCAGTTTCGAGCCAAACTCGAACACGACCATCACCACAAATGCTGGACACGTTGCTCATCGTGATTTAGTCGAACACTCAAAGCGACTTGTTCGAAACTTCTACAAAGTCAGCGATCACGTCTGGTGCCTGGTCGGCAACGGTCTCTCGAATCAAACCTTCATCGACGCACCTGATGGCATCATCGCAATTGATACAGGCGAATCAAATGAAGAAATGCGTGCCGCTATTTCTGAACTGCGGCCGCATACTAAAAAGCCAATTGTTGCGGTGCTATATACGCACTTTCATTATGTCGCTGGTACACAAGCCGTAATTGATGCTTCGCCAGACAAGAAAGTCGAAATCTATGGCCACAAAAAGATCGCCTATAACCGCGTTCGCATCGCAACTGAAATTGCCCCAAGTTACAGTCGCGGCCTGGTCGAACAATTTGCAATCACTTTGCCCCCGGATGGCCCAGACGGCAACGTCAATGTTGGGCTAGGTCGCTTTTATCGAAATCCTGAACACAAGACGCAAACCAACGGGTTCATCGAGCCGATACATACTTTCGACTCGCCGTGCACGATAAAAGTTGCCGGTCTGGATATCGAGGTAATGCCGGCGCCCTCTGACGCCGACGACTCAGTCACATACTGGTTTAAGTCACTTGGCTGTGCGGTAAACAATCTTGTTTGGCCGGTGTTATTTAATATTTTTGCAATTCGCGGTGAAGAGTACCGCGACCCACGGATCATGCTCACCGGCCTCGACCATTTGCTTTCACTTAAGTCAGATCATCTCGTCGGCGCGCACGGCATGCCGATCAGCGGCAACGCCGAAATCTTGCAACGCGTCACCCAGTACCGCGACTCGATTCAATTTTTGTGGGATCAAACAGTTCGTTTGACAAATCGTGGCTTCACAAGCACCGAACTCGCTCACACAATTCGCCTGCCAGACTTCTTTGACGACGACAATTTGACCTCAGAGTTTTACGGTGTCGCAGAGCATCACGTGCGACAGATCCGCACTGGTTTGCTCGGCTGGTTTGACGGTGACCCTGCGAACTTGTTTCCCTTGCCCAGAGTCGAACACTCAGATCGCATGATCGCGGGTTTCGGCGGCCGCGAAATCGTCCGTCAAAAGGCGACCGAGGCTATTGACAGCGACGATTTCCGATGGGCTTGCGAACTCAGTTCGTGGCTCGTCAACAGCACCGAAGTCGACACGGTCGACAAACTACTTTTGGCCAAATCTTTGCGCGGTATCGCCCAACGCACTACGGCCGCCAATATTCGCAACTGGTGTCTTGCGCGCGCTAGACACCTTGACGGCACCTTTGATCTGACTCGCTTCAATCAGCACCGTCTCTCGCGCAAACAAATTTTGTCGTCAACAAGCGCCAACGCCGTGCACATCTTGCGAGTATTACTGGTGCCAGAACGAGCAATAGGCATTGACATGCATCTTCGATTCAACTTTGTCGGCTGCCAGCCGACAGGTCTACACATTAGAAATTGCATTGCCTGCCCCACTGATGGCAACGAAGCACCCATCACGATTGACTGCAGTCTCGACACTTGGGCCGATGTACTGACGGGCGATCTTTCTCTTTCTGACGCAATTACCGATAAAAAAATTAAAGTCGTCGGAGACAGGCACAAATTGTTGAGCGCATTACAAGTCTTCGACATCCCGAATTTGCAGTCATGAACAAACTGCCACATTCGACGCCTCTGTTCGACGGCAAAATCTCAAAATTGATCCCGCAGTCGACACCGAAAAAACTGACTGCGCCGCAGGCACCACAAGATGCCCCAAATATTTTGCTGATCATGCTCGATGATGTCGGGTTTGGGTCGTTTGGCAATTTTGGTGGCCCAGTCACAACTCCTGGCCTCGACAAAGTTGCCAACGCTGGTTTGGTCTACAACCAATTTCACACAACTGCGCTTTGCTCTCCAACTCGCGCTTCTCTATTGACGGGTCGCAATCACCACTCAGTTCATATGGGTGGCATCACCGAAATCGCCAACTCGTTTCCCGGTTACGACAGTGCGATTCCGCCCGAGTCTGCAACAGTTGCGCAAGTTCTGCGTATGTCTGGCTACAGCACGGCTTGTTTTGGCAAATGGCATTTGACACCATCCTGGGAGCAAAGCCCCGCTGGGCCATTTGATCGATGGCCGACGGGTCTCGGCTTCGATCGCTTTTACGGCATCATGGGCGCCGAATCTTCACAATACGAGCCACCGGTCTACGACCAAACGACACCGATCTCACCACATCTCGACAAACCCGACTATCACTTGACGCAAGATCTCGCTGACCAAGCGATTAATTGGATGCACCGCCAAAAAGCGTCCTCACCGAACAAACCTTTCTTTTGTTATTTCTCGACACCGGCGGTTCACGCACCCCATCATGTGCCCCGCGAATGGATCGAAAAATACAAAGGCAAATTTGATAGCGGATGGGACAGTCTGCGTGATGAGATTTATCAACGACAACTAAAACTCGGTGTTATTCCTGCAGATACTGCCTTGACGAAACGTCCAGAGCAAATTCCAGCGTGGGATGACTACCCAGAGCGATACAGACCAATTGCGCGAAGATTAATGGAAGTTTTCGCCGGCTTTCTCGCCCATACAGATGCACAGATCAAACGGGTGATTGACGCACTAGATGATCTAGAAATTGCAGACAACACTTTGGTCATTTATATAACTGGCGACAACGGCGCTTCTGCCGAAGGCACAATTCACGGCGCCTGGAGTGCACCGTCGTTTCAAAACGGTGTTCCTGAAGATCCTGAATGGCTGCTCGAACGCATCGATGATTTTGGTACAGCAAAATGTGAAAACCACTTCAATGTCGGTTGGGCATGGGCTCTCGATTCGCCGTTTCAGTGGATGAAACAAGTTGCTTCACACTTCGGCGGCACCCGCAATGCACTTGCGATTTCGTGGCCTAAAAAAATCAAGTCGACCAAAGAACTGCGCTCGCAGTTTCATCATGTCATCGACATCGCGCCAACAATTTACGAAGTCGCGGGCATCACTCCACCAGATTTTGTCAACGGCATCGGGCAATCGCCAATTCATGGCACATCGATGAGATATTCGTTTGACAGCGCCGGCGCACCAAGCACTCACACCTCGCAATATTTCGAGATCTTGGGCAACCGAGCCATCTATGAAAACGGCTGGATCGCCTCGTGTTTCCATGGTCGGCTTCCATGGATCCGCCTGCAAGGTTTTGAATTTGACGGCCCACAAGAAGTTTGGGAGTTGTACAACATCGAAAAAGACTTTTCGCAAGCCGTCGATCTCGCACAAACTCACCCAGAGAAACTCAAAGAATTGCAAGCGTTATTTGATAAACAAGCTTTTGAATACGGGGTCTACCCGCTGCGCGATCCGGGATCTCCGCGCCATGGCGACTTCGCCGTACCCCATTCATTGGACGGGTTCAAAAAGATTCGATACACATCTGCTCACACCCGAATGCCCGAGAGTTCAGTCATAAATCTGAAGAACTGTTCATACCAAATCAGTGCCGAAATCGAAGTGACCAACGAATCAAACCATGGCGTCATCGCCTGCCAAGGTGGCAATATGGCCGGTTGGTCTCTCTATCTCGACAACAAAACACGACCGGTATTTCATTACAACTGGTTCGGTCACGAACACTCTTCATTCGGGGGCGCAGAACCTCTGAACGTCGGCAAGCACTTGATTGAAGTTTTGTTTGCCTACGACGGTGGTTTTGGTGCGGGCGGCGACGTTTCAATGCTGGTCAATAAATCTAAAGCATCATCAGGTCGTATCGAAAAAACTGTCCCACTTGTTTTTTCGATGAGCGGTGAAACTTTTGATATCGGCATCGATACAGGTTCACCGGTCGGCCCGTATCCGCATAATTATGAGTGCACCGCTCAAATAATTGGTGTAACGCTCGAAAAACTAAGTGAACCACCTAAACAGATTCAAGACAAAATGCGTGAAGGTGAATTTCGCGCCAGTCTCAGCACGCAGTAAAAATCAAGAAGCGGTGAGTTCGAGGCGTTTGCGCACTGCATCGCGAACTTGCGCATCGAAACTTCGCACATGCGCGGTAGAAAGTTTGTAAACCAACTCGCTGTCGCCCGATTCAAGTGCTGCAAGAATCTCGTCGTGTTCGTCGAGGGCATGCCCCATGTCGGCGACATCTGACAAATAAATGTGCCATAGACGATCGCTTTGCGCATAAAGCACATCAAGGGTGTCTGTAAGAAATCGATTACCGGCCGCTTCCCAAACAATTTCGTGACACTGCGCGTCATATTGAATTTGGTCTTGCGCAGTCACTGCATGCTTCTTGGCTTTATCCAAAACTTTGCGCATTTGCTTCCAGTGATCGGCAGTGCCGCGCTCGCATGCCAAACGCGCGACGTACGGTTCGAGAATCGCGCGTGTCTCATAAAGTGTCGAAAGTTCGGCGATTTCAATGGTTGAAACAATCATTCCTCGACGCGGAATCACGACCAAGAACTGATCTCGAGCCAGCCGTTGCAACGCCTCACGAATCGGGGTTCGACCAATCTCGAGTTGTTCTTGTAATTCGTCCTC
>CAMDEC010000034.1 GCA_945893395.1 Bifidobacterium breve | reverse complement strand
CGAAAAAGTTCAACATCTTTTTGATTTTCACGCAAAGTAGCAGCGAGTTTCTCTGCACCACGAACTTTAAGACCGTCCGTAATCCATTGTTCATGCGAGGGTGGAATCTCGCTAACTACAACATATTTCGCGAGCACGGTCGAAGCACTCTTGGCACCCCAACCCGGCAAACCTGGAAACCCATCGGCACTGTCACCAACAAGGGCCAAGTAGTCGGCGATTGATTCGGGACCGATGCCAAACTTTTCGCGGATCGCTTTTTCGTCGAGCACGATGTTATTGCGACGATCAACCTGCACGACTCGCCGCCCGCTGACGCACTGACCCAAGTCTTTATCGGGTGTCAAAATCCGCACTTGATGAACGCGACGATCTTCGCACGCCACGGCAACCGCTGATGCGAGAGCATCGTCGGCCTCATATTTTTCCATCGCCCATACCGTGACGCCGAGTGCACGCAGTGCATCTTCAAGAATCGGGATTTGCTCGAGCAACACAGGCTCCATGCCTTCACTGGTTTTGTAGCCGTTATATAAATCGTTGCGAAAACTTTCAATGACATGATCGGTTGCCACGCCAACATGTGTCGCGCCCTCAATCAGCAACTGCAAAGTGCTGGACAGCACGCCAACCGTTGCCGCAAACGGTGGTGGTTCTTGATCGCGAATTGCCGAACCATAATGCTGGCGATACATCTCATATGTGCCGTCGATCAGATGAACTTGCATTGCCCTAACTTATGCGATCAACAAGCTTGGTAAAACTTCGTCGGCGAAAATTGCCAAGACTGTGCCGAGCGCAAGAAATGGACCAAATGCGATGCGCCGTTGCCAAGACCCGCGACCAAGCATGATCAACACCAACCCGACCACACCTGCCAAGAGCGACGATGCGAACAATGCCCAAATCGCCGCCGAGTAACTTAAAAAACCCAAGTGCCAACCCAACACCGCCATCAATCGCACATCTCCTGAGCCCAGCGAGCCCCGAGAGATTTTGTTGATGACGACCGCAAACACGACGCCCACGGTCGCACAGACACACGCACCGACAAAAGACTGTCTCGAAGAATTTTGCAAGGAGTAAAAACTCAAAATTGCAACACCGCTAATCGCCACAGCATGGGTTATTTGACGTACAAGTTGGTGCGTGTAGGCGTCAATCATTGATTGAACTACCAAGCCTGCACACAACACGGCGAAACAAATTTGCAATTCGACGGCTTCAAACCTGTATCTGATCAACTCGGCGAAAACAAGACCGCTAATGCAGCCGATCGGCACGAGAATTTTTAGTGGCGCGTCGATTTGTGTAGCAATTTTTTTGATTAGTGATCTGGCCGTTACCGCAATAATCAAACCAATTATCGCGCCGAGCGAAACAGTCAGCGCTCGGCTCAAGAGAATTTTTACTCTTGCACTAGCTCAATCAGTGTGCCGAAACTTCCCTTGGGGTGAATGAACGCGACCGTCGTACCCCGCGAACCTTTGCGCGGCACTTTGTCAATCGGCGTTGCTCCTGCAGCGATCATCGACTGCAATGCTTTGGCGCAATCAGCGACACGGTAACCAACATGATGCAAACCTTCGCCACGCTTTTCAAGCGACTTGGCAACAGGAGAATCTGGCCGTGTTGGCGTCAGCAACTGCACGTAACTCTGGGCGACCTTTAACAACACTTCTTCGACGCCGTCTTGTTCGACAACCTCACGATGGGTGACGGTCGCGCCAAACGCGCGCTTGTAATAGTCGATCGCCGCTTCTAGGTCGTGCACTGCAATTGCAACATGGTCAATTTCGGTGAGTATCACTATTTCCTCCTGAAACGATTGATATTTTCTTCGCCAACCTTGGCGCGCAATGCTGGGTCGTCAATACCCATGCCTTCACGAGGGGCGAGGCACAATACGCCGATCTTTCCTTCGTGCATGTTGTTGTGCACCTGATAAGCCGCTTCGCCGGTTTGATCAAGCGTAAACACTTGTGACATCACTGGATGAATCATGCCTTTTTGGATCAGACGGTTTGCTTCCCACGCTTCACGATAGTTGGCAAAGTGCGAACCGATCAGTCGTTTGAGTCGCATCCAAAAATGCCTGTTATCAAATTCCATCATGTAACCACTGGTTGCTGCACACGTCGCGACGATTCCTCCGCGCTTGACGACATACATCGAAGCGGCAAACGTTGAGCGGCCTGGGTGCTCGAACACAATGTCCGGATCCTCGCCAACGAGAGCACGGATATCGCCACCGAAACGACGCCACTCTTTTTCATTGTGCGTGTTGTCATCATTCCAAAACTTGTAATTGGCGGCCTTGCGATCAATCACTGCTTCGCAACCCATCTCGCGCAAGATTTGTGCTTTTTCTGGAGAACTCACGACACCAACCGGGATGCCGCCACCATTGAGAACGTATTGCAATGCGTATGCGCCGATACCGCCCGATGCACCCCAAATAAGCACAACATCACCTTGCTTCATGTTGGCGCCATTCTTGGAAACCAACATGCGATAGCTCGTCGAGTTACACAGCGCATTCACCGCAGCCTCTTCCCATGAAAGATGCGCTGGTTTTGGCATCAATTGGTTTGCTTTGACCACCGACAAGTCGGCAAGACCACCAAAGTTTGTTTCATAACCCCAGATGCGCTGGTTGCTCCCCAGCATTGAGTCATTATGTGACGTCGGATCTTGATCGTCAACGTGATTGCAATGCACCGTGATTTTGTCACCAGGCTTCCAGTTGCGTACGGCCGAGCCAACACGCAGCACCACGCCAGAAGCATCACTGCCCATTACGTGATAATCGAGATCATGACGCTTTGCCCATGAACTTTCGCGCGCTAGTCGCGCAAGTGCACCAAACGTAGAGATCGGTTCAAAAATGCTTGTCCATACTGTGTTGAAATTGATGCTGCTCGCCATCACCGCGATGAGTACCTCGTCTGGCGCTATCTCGGGCGTCGCAACTTCTTGGATGTGCACACTTTTGCGCGGGTCTTTGTTCGCCGACGCGACACCAGCAAACATTTCTTGTTCGCTCTTGAGCACTACGGCTGCGCGATACGTGGCAGGTATTTCTAGTGCTGCAAATGTGGCCGAGTCAGCCCCATTTTTGATGGCTTCCAAAATATTTTTCATAAATTAACAGTACAGACCCCAAACCCCTACGCTGTAACCCATGCCCGGTTCATATTTCATCTCTGGCGCGCGAACACCGATCGGCAAACTGAGTGGCGCGCTCTCGTCGTTTAGTGCGGCCGACCTGGGTGGTTTTGCAATTGCCGCGGCGTTGCAGCGTGCTGGTGTCGCAGCAGATGAAGTTGAACACGTGATCATGGGGCAAGTTTTGATGGCTGGCCAAGGTCAAGTGCCTTCGCGACAAGCCGCGGTCAAAGCTGGCATTCCGATGAATGTGCCGAGTGTCAACATCAACAAAGTTTGTTTGTCAGGCTTGAATTCGATTTATCTAGCCGACCAAATGATTGCTAACGGCGACGCAGACATCGTCGTCGCGGGCGGCATGGAGAGCATGTCCAACTCGCCGTATCTGGCGATGGGTGCACGCGGTGGATTTCGATTCGGTGACGTGCAACTACTCGATGCAATTCAACGCGACGGTTTGTGGTGCGCATTCGACGCTTGCCTGATGGGCCTTGGCACCGAGCGCTATGCCGCCGGCGAAATTAGTCGCGACGCACAAGACGACCTGGCAATGAAGAGCAACCAACGCGCCGCAGCAGCAATCGCAAACGGCAAACTTGCCGAAGAAATTGTTCCGATCACGATCCCACAACGCAAAGGTGAGCCAGTTGTGATCAGCAACGATGAAGGTGTGCGCGCCACCACAACGATGGAGTCGCTGGCCTCATTGAAGCCGGCGTTCGACAAAACGGGCACGGTCACTGCCGGCAATGCCAGCCAAATTAGCGACGCCGGTTCGGCCATTGTGATGATGTCAAAACGCACTGCCGAAAAGCGTGGCGTCAAACCACTTGGAGAATTTATTTCATACGGCATGGTTGCCGGCCCCGATAACGCTTCGTTGTTGCATCAACCAAGTCGCAGCATCATCAAAGCGCTCGAGCGAGTCGGTAAAAAAGTTTCTGATGTCGATCTCTTTGAAATCAACGAAGCGTTCGCCGCCGTTGGCGTCGCCTCGATGCGCGACCTTGGTATTACCGACGAAATCGTCAACGTCAATGGTGGTGCGATAGCACTTGGCCATCCGATTGGTATGAGTGGCAACCGCCTGGCTTTAACTCTGCTTCACGAACTGCGCCGCCGTGGTGGTGGCTTGGGTGCCGCTGCGTTATGTGGTGGTGGCGGTCAAGGCGACGCCCTGATTTTGCGCGTCGGTTAATTTCTAACCAGTTATCAACCAGTAACTTCGCGTCGACCTTCGAGCGCACGACCCAAAGTAAGTTCATCGGCGTATTCGAGATCGCCACCCACAGGCAAACCACTGGCGAGTCTCGTGACTTTCACACCGAGTGGCCGCAACACACGCGCCAAATACATCGATGTGACATCACCTTCGGTATTCGGGTTGAGACACAAAATGACTTCTTTGACGCCTTGAGGCTGGATACGCGCCAGAAGTTCACGAATTTTCAGTTGTTCAGGCCCAACACCATCGAGTGGACTAATGGCGCCCAATAAAACATGATATTGACCGGAAAATTCACGAGTCTTCTCGATCGCCACGACATCTCGCGACTCTTCAACGACACAAATTGTTGTTGCATCACGGCGGTCGTCACTGCAAAACTGGCACAAATCAACCTCAGAAAAATTTGAACACCGCTGACAGAACTTGACCGTGGCTTTTGCCTTGGTAATCGACGTTGAAAGTTGTTCAACATCGCGATCGTCACTTTTAATCAAATGAAAAGCGATTCGCTGTGCTGACTTTGGGCCGATGCCAGGCAAACGAGACAGCGCATCGATTAGCGCCTGCATCGGTTGGGTGTATGCAGAAGCCATTGCTAACTACTACTTCTTGTCATCAATAATTTGCGACCCCGGAAACGCCTTGGCGAGTTCGTCAATCGGCGATGAGTGCGAGCCATTCGGGGCTTTCGTCGTCTGAGAGACATCCTCAATAATCTCACTGTCGTCTAATGGCGCGGCAACCTTGGCGGATTTGCCACGTTTTGACTCGGCAACAACAAATTTGACTTCAACTTTTTTGCCTGAAACTCTTTTCAGCGAGTCAAGCAGGGTTTGCAGGTGCTCGTTCGATTTAGAAATATGCATCTCGCTTGGCGCAGCAAGCGTAAGCACGCCGTCTGTGCAATCTTTGACATTGACCGCACTATAGAGCGCCCGAATAATCGGTTTTTGTGCCGCGACAACTTCTGGCCAATGCGACTTGATCTCACTGTCATCCATGACAGTGGAACTTGTCTCAACCCCTGATGTAGATGGTTTTTCAGCAACCTGACTTGTTGATGGTTTTAATGGCTGCGCATTTGGCGCGGCAGAAGGCATCGCCGAAGATGCTCGACCACCAAGTTTGGCCCGACCCGTGCTTGGGTCAACAAGTGGTGGTCGAGGGATCGGCCCAGTTGCGTCGCGCGTGGCGATTGCCCCAGATTCAAGACGCTCAATTCGCGACATCAGCGCGGCGACGTCTGTGTTCGAATTTTGACGCGTGAGTTTGACAAGTGCAACCTCAACCAACAATCGTGCATCGGGTGCGTGGCGTATTTCAATCAAAACATCACCGAGAATTTCTATTGCTCGCACCACGCTTGCCGCACCCATACGTCGGGCTTGATCGCCAACAACTTCGCCGCGTTCTTTGGGCAGTTGCACTAGTTCTGGTGCCATCAACGACAAGAATGCATCGCGCAAATATCGCACGATGTCTTCTGTGAGTGCACGCGGATCGGCACCAAACTGCACGGCGGCACTCACCGCGGCCAGTGCCCGGCCTGGATCGTGATCGATAAATGATTCGATGAATTCGTCCAACGAGATTTGTTCTTCAACATCGCCGCCAGACGCAACAACAAGCTCAAGAGCCGACAAGGTGTCGCGCACCGAACCTGCACCGAGTTGCACGACACGATCAATTGCCTCTTCGCTGACGACAAGTTTGGCGTCGGCAACCACCCAACGAATATGCTCTTTCAGTTCTTGAAGAGGCAAAAGATGAAACTGCAAATGCTGTGTTCGACTGCGAATTGTTTCGCTGACTTTTTGCGGATCGGTCGTTGCCAAAACGAACACCACATGATCAGGTGGCTCTTCGAGCGTCTTGAGCAATGCTGCTTCGGCGGGCTTCGACAGCATGTGCACCTCGTCCAAAATAAAAACGCGATGTCGACCCGGATTGCCGAGCGCCGCACGTTCGATTAGGTCGCGCATGTTGTCGACACCGTTGTTGCTCGCAGCATCGAGTTCGAGCACGTCATAACTTGAACCGGCATCAATCGACACGCATGAACCGCACTTGCCGCACGGTTCACCGTCTTTCAATTTTTCGCAATTGAGAACTTTCGCTAAAATTCTCGCGGTGGATGTTTTGCCTGTGCCTCGTGGTCCAGAAAATAAATAGGCCTGACCTTCGCGATTGTTGATCACCGCATTGCGCAAAGCTCGCACTACATGGTCTTGACCTTTGAGTTCGCTGAAGCGACGAGGCCGATATCGGCGATACAGGGACTGGGTTGCCATTTCGTAGCGAGCCTACCTATGGGGTGGTTCACCGCGAGTCAGCCCCATAATTAACTACTCTTTATATACGTAGATGTCTATTTCACAAAACAAGCGACCTGCTAAGTTCTCGGTTCTATTCGGGCTAATTGGCCTGTTGTTAACCTTCGGCTTTTTTGACACTTTGGTCAATGCGGCGGCAGCGGGCACGAACCAGCTCAGTTCATCAAACCCATCGCCTGGCCAAGTTGTTTCAGTGCCTCCAACTCAGTTGCAATTGGTTTTTCGTGATCCTCTGGCAAATGCCGAAATTGCCACTTCGATGGGTCTATCGCTCGCCTGCAACGGCACGCTTGTTGGACTCGGAGTGCCACAACTTGGCACTGATTTTAAAACTGTATCGGTCGCGCTGACGCAAATTCCGCCAGCGGGATCGTGCGTTGTCAGTTGGGCGTTGCCTGATCGAAGCCTGGGTTCGTTTCAATTCACTTCGGCGGTTGCAATTCAGTCAACCGTGCCAGGGGCGACAGATGGCACGGGCACACCAGATGCCCCGACGATCATCGGTGAAACGATTGAACAACAAGAATCTGGGCCGCGAGTCGGTGGCATTCTAGCGTTGCTGAGAATCTTTGAATACCTGTTGATGTCGGCGTTGTTTGGTGGCCTTGCGCTGATCGTGACTGCGTGGCCTGAAGGCCCAACATACGGCGTGATGATTCGCTACATGCGACTCGCGTGGATTTCTTGTGTCGCCACGATGTTTTTTGTTCTCGTGCTAACGACGATGCGCGAAGAGTCGCAGGGTTTCATCGCGTCATTGAATCCGTTTGGTTGGTTTGGGGCACTGAACACCGGCAGCGGCAGTATTTTGATTCTGCGTTTCGTTTTGATTTGTGCTTGCGGTTGGGTTGCATTGTTCCCCTATCGAATCAACGACCCGGCATCACAATTGATTGCCGGCACGATCATTGTTTTGATGATCGCCACGCTTGGTTTGTCGCGACTCGGGCAAGATGTCGCAATTTTTAGTTATGTCCTCGGCGTAATCCATGCCATTGCCATGGCTTATTGGATTGGCGGTCTGTTGCTACTTTCGCGCGTTGTGCTGATTGGCCCTGGATCTTCAGATCTGGTGAGTGCGATGCGAGCATTTTCGCAGCACGCAGTTGTCGCGTTCGGCGTAACGATTTTCACCGGTGTGCTGCAGATTTATCTGCTCGACGGCTCATCTATTTTCACTAGCGGTCACGGTCGCCTCGGAGTTCTGAAGGTGATCTTTGTTTCGGTGATGATCTTCATCACTCTGGTGTTAAAAAATTTCGTACTCGGCCGACTTAAAGATGGCAGTCGTCTAAGTGGCGGCATGGCATGGCGACTTCGCCGTGCCGTGACAGTTGAACTTTGTTTTGCTGTAGTCGCACTGATCTTCACATCATGGCTGGTTTCAACGACGCCACCCAAAGCGAAAGCAGATGTGCGAGTAACGACGGCGACCTATGCATTTAGGGAAGAACTAAAAAACGACAAGTTTCACGTCGTAATTTCGCTGACACCCGGCGTCACTGGCACAAATGCGATGCGCATTGAACTAATTCAGCCGCGTCGAATCAATAACTTTGCGGTCAAGTTGATTCCACAAGCAATCGGATTCTCAGGAATTCAAATCAATGTTCCGTTGACGCGCCCGGGCGCGGCGATTGTCGCGGGCGACGGGTCGTTTATCCTCAATGCACCTGGTATTTGGAATATCGAAATTTCTGGCACGACGACAACTGGCGACTTGACGCCGTTGGCGACGACGCTGGCAGTTACGCAAGCCCCAGATGCTTTAACTGCGACAACTCTGCCAACCGCGACGACAATTGGCGGTTAAACCACAAGATGAGCCGCTGGGCTGGTGGCAAGTATCGTGAGTTCTGTGAATAGCAATTCAATGGATGAGAAACTTGCCGACCTCAAGGCTCGCAAAGCGGCGGCTTTCACGGCAGGTTCGCCGAGATCGATTGAGCGCCAACACGAAAAAGGCAAGTTGCTCGCGCGCGAGCGAGTAGATGCGTTGCTCGACGAAGGAAGTTTTCACGAACTTGATTTGCTGGCGCGACATCGTGCCCATGCTGCTGGTCTGGAAGAACACCCATATACAGACGGCGTTATCACCGGCTGGGGCACGATTGACGGACGCAAAATTTTCGTCTTCAGCCAAGACTTCACCGTGTTTGGCGGTGCGCTGGGTGAAGTATTCGCCGAAAAGATTCACAAGTTGATGGATCTTGCGCTCAAAGTTGGTGCACCGTTAATTGGTTTGAACGACGGAGCGGGCGCCCGAATTCAGGAAGGCGTCGTTTCGTTGGCGAGTTATGGCGGCATTTTTCATCGCAACGTGCAATCCTCGGGCGTGATTCCGCAAATAAGCGTCGTGCTCGGGCCGTGTGCGGGTGGTGCCGTTTATTCGCCGGCGATGACCGACTTTATTTTCATGGTGCGCGAGACCAGCCACATGTTCATCACTGGTCCAGATGTTGTCAAGACGGTTACTGGAGAAGACGTCACTCTCGAAGAACTGGGCGGCGCAATGAGCCACGCATCAAAGAGTGGTGTTGCAACTTTTGTTTCGGCTGACGAGAAGGCATGTCTTGAAGACGTGCGCTATCTGCTGAGTTTCTTGCCACAAAACAACATGGCCGACGCGCCATCTATCACCGCCAGTGATGACCCATTGCGCCAATGTGATTTGTTGCGCACGATTTTGCCGCCGTCGGCAAACCAGCCATACGACATGAAAAAAGTGATTGCCGAAGTCGTGGACGACAGCGAATTTTTCGAATACTTTCCACATTGGGCAAAGAGTATCGTCTGTGGTTTTTCGCGTCTCGACGGCAAGACGGTTGGCATCGTCGGCAACCAGCCGATGGTTTTGGCTGGCGTGCTGGACATCGAGTCGAGCGAGAAAGCCGCGCGCTTCGTGCGCACCTGCGACGCGTTCAATATCCCATTAATAACTTTCGTGGATGTGCCTGGTTTCTTGCCGGGTGTCGATCAAGAATACGGCGGCATCATTCGTCACGGCGCGAAATTGCTTTATGCGTATTGCGAAGCAACCGTGCCGCGAATTCAAGTGATCACGCGCAAGGCTTACGGCGGTGCCTATGTCGTGATGAATTCAAAATCAATCGGCGCCGACTTGGCCTATGCGTGGCCGACGGCCGAACTTGCCGTGATGGGGCCGCAAGGTGCGGTTGAAATTGTTTACCGACGCGAGTTGCAACAAGCCGCCAACCCTGCTGAGCGACGCAAAGAACTTGTGGCTGAATACGCGGAGAAATATGCGAACCCATATGCGGCGGCCGAGCGCGGATACATCGACGATGTAATTGATCCCGCAGAAACTCGCACAAAACTTATCGCGGGACTGAAGATGTTGCAGTCAAAGCGCGAAGAATTGCCGCGACGTAAACACGGGAACATGCCGTTGTGACGATTCAGAATACAGTTTCGCCGACGCCATCTGCAGATGAGGCTGTTGCAATCACGACGGCGCTCGAATTGTTGTGGCCAAAGCCGCAACCGAACACGTCGACAACGGTGCAAACTTCGTGGAGATTCAGCGGCCGATCATGGACTGATTCAGTTCTGGCGCGTCGCAGCCGACCAAACTAAAAATGTCCGGTCCGCTAAGTGATTTGCGGGTCATCGACCTGTCGACGGTTTTGGCGGGGCCGAATTGTGCGCGCTACTTCGCCGACTTTGGAGCTGATGTAATCAAAATTGAAAAGCCCGGCGTTGGCGACAGCCTGCGCGGCATGGCGTGGAGAGATCCGCGCGACGGCACGGGTTTATGGTGGAAGTTGGTCAATCGCAACAAACAAAATATTGCGCTCGACTTGAAACTCGTTGATGACCGCGAAATTTTTTTGAAACTAGTTGACAAGGCCGATGTCTTAGTTGAAAATTTTCGGCCAGGCACACTTGAGCGACTCGGTGTCGGACCGGATGTTTTGCTGAAGCGCAACCCGAGTTTGGTGATCACACGCGTTTCGGGGTTTGGGCAAACTGGACCATATAAAGATCGACCGGGTTTTGCATCGATTGCCGAGTCAATGTCTGGGTTGGCAGCAATTAGTGGCGAACCAGATGGCCCACCGATGTTGCCACCGATTGCTTTGACCGATGAAGTCACTGGTGTCGTTGCTGCGTTTGCGACGATGGTCGCGCTACACAGCAAAGTCGGGCAAGTAGTCGATGTCAACTTGCTTGAAACGATGTTTCAAATTATGGGACCATTGATCTCGTTGTTTGTCTTGACTGGCGAAGAGCAACCCCGACTTGGTTCGCAACTGCCGTATACGGTGCCACGCGGTGTTTATCAATGCAAAGACGGTAAATGGGTCGGCGTTTCAGCAAGTTCAGACACGGTTGCAGCGCGAGTTGTCGAAGTCTTGGGGTTTGCAGGTGACGAAAGATTTTTGACTTTCTCTGGTCGCGTCAAGAATCGTGCGGTGCTGCACGACTTGATGACCAAATATTGTGCAAGTCGCGATAGCGAGACGGTTCTGAAAATTTTCACCGAGGCGGAAGCCGCGATCGGTCCGGTGCTGTCGATGGCGGATATCGCAGTTGATCCACACTTTGCGGCGCGCCAAGCGATCAAAGTTGTTGGCGCAACACCAATGCAAGGTCTGTTCGCCTCGTTATCGGGCACACCTGGCGAACTACGGTGGGAAGGTCGCGCGCTAGACGCGGATGGCGAAGAGATTCGAAAAAATCTCTGGAACAAAAAATAGCAGGTATGATTTTTTGAAAAATTGGTCGAGGGGTGCAAAAGTTCTGGCGCTCACATCTGTCGGAATCATGCTGGTTTCGCTCGATATCAGCATCGTCAATGTTGCGTTCGGTTCGTTTGTTGCCGAGTGGCCCGAAAGCCGTCGAACTCTGACTTGGGTTTTTTCGGCTTACAACATTGCGTATGCCGCCGGTCTGTTAACTGCGGGTCGACTCGCCGATGCGTTCGGGCGCAAGCGGGCGTTTCTTGGTGGCTTGATGATTTTTATGCTCGGCTCGATTCTCTGTGCAGTTTCACCGACTGCGATCTTCATGGTCATCGCGAGAGTCATTCAGGCAGTCGGCGGAGCAATCCTCACACCGGCATCCCTGGCACTCGTGTTGCCTGAGTTCGCAGTTGAAAAACGTTCGGCGGCAATCGGCGTTTGGGGTGCAGTCGGCGGTTTATCAGCAGCCAGCGGGCCGATGATCGGTGGAATTCTGGCCGACAACTTTGGTTGGCGCTCGATATTTTTAGTCAATGTGCCGTTCTGTTTGCTGGCGTTTGCCGTCGGCGTCAAACTTCTGCACGAGTCGCGCGACGAAACCGCACCACGCACGGTCGATTATTTTGGTGCGTTACTCGTCGTGCTCGGCGTTGGTCTGCTCACGTTGATGATCGTACAAAGTGACGAATGGGGATGGGTTTCAAATCGCTCGCTCGTTATTTTTGCAATTTCGTTCTTATTAATTGGGGCTTTTGTTTGGCGCTGCAACAAAGTTGCGCACCCAGTGCTTGATTTGCGTTTGTTCAAATTGCCATTCGTCACCGCGGCGGCGATCAGTGGTTTTGTGTTCACGATGGGTTTCTTTTCGATGATTTTCATAAACACTCAATGGTTGCAAGTTGTCTGGGGTTATAGCCCTTCGTTGTCTGGTCTTGCTGGCTCACCTGGTCCGTTGGCGGCAGCGATTGTCGCAGCACCTGCGGGCAAACTCGCCAATCGCATCGGGCACGGCAAAGTAGTCGCAGCCGGGACTTTAATCATGTCTACTGGCATCGGGTGGATGAACTTTTTCATCTCACCTGAAATTCATTATTGGGATTTCTACTTTCCGACAATGGTTTTTATCGGCCTTGGTGTGGGTCTTTGTATTTCGACGATTCAAAGTTCGGCAACTGCATTTTTGCCACAGCCAAGATTCGCAATGGGCTCGGCGCTTAACAACACTTCACGACAAATCGGTGCGGCACTTGGTGTCGCGCTGGTTAGTTCGATGCTCGTTGCCGCAGCAAAAACTGACGACCCAGAACGTGGCTTTCATACCGCGTGGACACTAATGAGTGGCGTAATTCTGTTCTCGGGAGTGGCGATGCTGACATTGTTTCGTCGACCAACTGCCGAGCAACTCGCACAAGCGAGTTAAATAGCCACGCCAACTGGGCAAGTTACGCCTGTGCCGCCGATACCGCAATAACCGCTCGGATTCTTGGCGAGATACTGCTGGTGATACTCCTCGGCATAATAAAACTCTGCTGATTGTTTGATCTCGGTTGTGATCTTGTCGAAGCGTGCTTGTGTCAGACGTTCCTGAAAAATATCGCGGGTGGCGAGTGCAACAGTTTGTTGACCATCGTTCGTGAAATAAATCGTGCTGCGATACTGGGTACCGATGTCATTGCCTTGACGCATGCCTTGTGTCGGGTCGTGCGACTCCCAAAACACTTGCAACAACTTCTCATACGAAATTTTTGCTGAGTCAAAAACCACCAGCACCACTTCGGCATGCATCGTGTCGCCGTTGCAAACTTCGCGATATGTCGGGTTCAGTTTGGTGCCCCCGCTGTACCCGACCGCGGTTGTATAGACCCCGTCTAATGACCAAAATTTCCGTTCGGCCCCCCAAAAACAACCAAGACCAAGCACGGCTGTCTGCGTCGACTCAGGCCACGGTTCAACCATTGAATTGCCAAGGACAAAATGTGAAGTGTTCATTGTGTCAGGCTATTGGATGTCTATGCAATCAAGTGAACTCGAGCCGCGGCTATTTTTGGCGACAGATATTGACGCAGCGCTTGAACTTAACAACGCCAACGCCCCGGCCGTGGGCGAAATCGACAGGTCTCAGCTCGAATTTCTAATTGAGCACTCGCTTTATTCTTTTGCAATTGGCGCCGAAACTCTGCACGCCTTTTGCATCACATTTGCCCCTGGCGCACCGTATACGAGTGTCAACTATCAGTGGTTCTCAAAGAAATATTCTGATTTTGTGTATCTCGACCGCATTGTTGTCAGCAAAAAAATGCGCAACCAAACACTTGGCGCCAAACTTTATACGGCTATCGAACAAAGAATGCTCAAAGATCGCTGTGCGCCGTTATTGACTTGTGAGGTCAACTTAAAACCGCCAAATATCGGTTCGATTCGGTTTCATGACCGCATCGGCTTTCGCGAAGTCGGCCAACAAGACTCAAAACCAGGTCTCACCGTAAGTCTGCTCGCCAAAAAAATAAGTTAGCGATGCAAAAAAAAATAGATTATATAAAGCAGAACTCATCAGCTGCCTCCTTGGCGGTGGGCGCAGCCCTGCTGACAGCTGTTGCCAACCGGTCAGGGGTTGGTTGGAGTTGGGATACGAGTGACTATGTCGCGGTCGGAAAAAATATCGCGACAGGAAACGGACTTCTTGACGCTACGGGTCTACCAATGACGGTCAGGCCCCCAGGATTATCAATCCTGATTGCGATCGGCGACTGGTTTGGGCTTAGCGCCAATCTGACCGTGCAACTGTTGAATGCGATCTGTGCCGCAATAGTCGTAGTGGCAACGCACCAACTCTTGCGCGTGGCCCAAACAAAGATTTCAACGCGCATAATCGCGACCGCATTTGTCGCATTCAGCCCTGCATTGTTTTGGCAGTACTCAATGATTTGGTCAGAACCACCGTTTATCGCACTCGTCGCAGTTGCAATGATCATCAGTTTGCGACCAATGAACACGAGCAAGTTTGTATCTTTAGTTATTTTGTTCATCGCACTATTTTTTGTTCGCTATGTCGGACCGGTATTCGCGATCGCGATTGCGATCGCTTCTACTTGGTTTGATCGACGTCAACTCGACTTATTCAAGTCTGCATTGACAAATTTTTTGATACTCGCTATTTCTTTGATTCCAGTTTGGTTTTGGTTGCAACGCAACAAAAATCTTGACGGAACTTTGACTGGTGCGCGGACCCCTGGCTACGGCTCGCTGCTTGATCCATTAAAAACATTTACCGCCACACTTGGGTCGTGGCTGACCGGCAGCCCAGTTGAAGGAGGAATTTACTTATCGTGGAACGACTACCCAGAGACGACAAAGATTCTTGGCGTTCTGTTCGTGCTGATAATTGTTGTCCTGCTCACAGTTTATACAGTTCGGCAATTTAGTGAGAGAAGTGACTTTGCTCAATCAAGTGTCTTGGTGTTGAGTGCGAGTATTTCAGTCATCTACATCGCGTTTTCTGCATATCGTTTCGTGCACTTGGAACTCGGGCCACTCGACAATCGAATGATGATTCCGATTTATGTGCCCCTGGTGCTAGTGGTCGCAATACTCATTGACAACATTCAGGTTTCGTCGAAGTTGTTGAGCACCACTAGCAAAGTTATTTTCGTGCTCTTGGTTGCGTTTCAAGCCGTTTTGAGCATCAATGATGCGCGCAGATTTGGGCGGGATGGTCGTTACTGGTCGGCGCAAGCATTTCAAGATCAACCGATTCATCAATTCGTTAAAAGTTTGCCAAAAAGCAGTTCACTGATGAGCAATCAGCCGCAACAACTGTTTGCTGTGTGGCAGCAGTCCTCAGTTTTCAACCAATACCAACTCGAACTGGCTCAAAACGCTGACTGCGACCACCGCTATTTTATTTGGTACAACTCGACCTACAACGATGGCACGCCAAATGTTGAAGGTCAACCAGAGGGTGCCGAAACTATTTATGCAGATGGTTCGGGTGCTGTGCTTGACCTCGGGTCTTGTAACACTGACATCACAACTTTTTGGCCGTAGTAAAATAGCAATCTCATGAAAATTGGTGTGTTGATCGTCGCTTACAACGCCCAAGATACCTTGACTAAAGTTCTGGACCGAATTCCAAAAGATTTCGCACCTTGGATCGACTCAATTTTGGTTTGCGACGATGCGAGCACTGATGCCACGCACAATGTTGGTTTGCAATATCAAAGCAATTCGCAACTTCCGCTAACAATTGTGCGCCACGAAGTGAACCTCGGCTACGGGGGCAACCAAAAAACTGGCTATCAATGGGCGCTGGAAAATAATCTCGACTTGGTTGTGTTGTTGCACGGGGATGGGCAATATGCACCCGAATACCTTCCACAAATGGTCGAGCCGATCGTGGCCGGTCGAGCCGATGTCGTCTTTGGTTCACGAATGATCACTAAAGGCGGTGCACGACAAGGTGGCATGCCACTTTACAAATTTATCGGCAACAAAATTTTGACATTTTTTCAGAACCGTTTGGCGAAAGTGTCGCTCACCGAATGGCATAGTGGCTACCGCGCATACAGTGTCGCAGCATTGCGTAAAGTTAATTTCCTGAAAAACTCGGATTATTTTGACTTTGATTCACAGATTATTCTGCAAATGATCGGCGCACGCCAGCGCATAATCGAGATTGAAATCCCCACCTTTTATGGTGATGAAATCTCGCGAGTTAACGGCATTAAATATGGGCTAAAAATTTTGTTGCATACGCTCAAGTTTCGATTGTCGTCAAACAAGAGTTACTTCTAGTTGAAGAAATGCGCTCACTAATTGACCCACTTTGGTTGTTGTTAATTGTTTTAATAATTGCTATTTTCGCCAAATTCAAGAATGTAAAAATAAATCAATCTGTCAAACTTTTCGCCCGCTTCAGCATCGCATTGCTTGTTTTTCTCTCAACTGGCATCGCAACCTTAATTTTTGATCAGCTTCTTACAACCGAGACGTCGCCGCAAGCCAATTGGTCACCAGAGTTTATTTTCGTGTTGGGCGGCGGCTATGAACTCGGCGCAGACGAAGCCCAAGATTTTCTCGGCACAGAAAGCATCCGCCGAGTCAATGCCGCCTCAGCACTGTGGCGCGAACACCCACAGGCCCAAGTCGTGTTTTCTGGCGGACAGCCGGGCACAGAAAACGACCGTGCAGCAACTCGACACGGCGAACTCTCGTCTGAACATGCAGTCTCTTTGGGTCTTGTCGCATCACGCATCATCATCGAATCTGGCTCACTGAATACCAGACAACACCCGATTGAGGCACTCAAACTCTCTGGTGTCAATCGAGAAAGCAGAATCGCAATCGTCACGTCTGATTTTCACTTGCGTCGCGCACTCGGTGAGTTTAAAAAACACTTTAAAAACGTCGAGGCTTTCGGCACTGGTGACGCAGTAAGCAGTCTTTCATGGCTTGACTTCGTGCCCCTTACGACCCACCTAGACGCAAACAGCTACCGCATCAAAGAATTCACCGGAATTATTATTTCAAGTTTCTAAACTAAGTGGCGCGCTCGGACGGACTTGAACCGCCAACCTTCTGATCCGTAATCACCCCAAAACTGTTTCTGAGTGTCTCACTGCATCTCAGGAGTCATAGAAAATAAGGGGATGATACTTTCTGCTACATGAGGGAAATTCATGCGACTGCTCACAGTTGCCCCCCTCGTTGCCCCCCTGGAAGGAAGCAGAGATGACAAATAAAAGATCAAATGGTGAAGGAACGATCTACAAAAACAAAATACG
>CAMDEC010000033.1 GCA_945893395.1 Bifidobacterium breve | reverse complement strand
GTGAGTTGCACGCCGATGTGGGCGATTGGCGAGCCCAGTGGACCCATCGAAAATGGAACTACATACATCGTGCGACCGCGCATCGCGCCCGTGTACAGCGCGTGCATTTCGGCACGCATCTCGCTTGGCTCGCGCCAATTATTGTTTGGCCCTGCATCTATCTTTTTTGCCGAGCAGATGAAGGTGCGATCTTCGACTCGCGCGACATCGCCCGGGTCTGAATGCGCCCAGAAAGAATTTGGGCGTTTGGCGTCGTCGAGTTTGGTGAAAGTACCCGACTGCACTAGTTCGCGACACAGCGTGTCGTATTCGTTTTGTGATCCATCGCACCAATAAACACTTTCGGGTTGAAGAATCGCCGCCCACTTAGCAACCCAAGCGTTCAACTGTGCATTCAAACTTTTGCTGGCCATACGAATCGCGCGTTACGCGCCGGGTGTTTCCATGTCGCGTTCAGAACCGAAACGAATTTTTGTGGCGTGACCAGCCGCGTTGAGTGAAAACAAAACTCGTTGACCCTGACGCAACATCCGAAAAATTGATCCCTCTAAAGCGTCGGCGGCGATGTTGTATTCGCTCAAATCTGTATCGCGAATTACTACGCCGTCTCCCGATGAGGGGTCATATGCCTTGATCACGCCTTGCACACCTAAAAAGATAGTTGCCAGATTGGATGAATTCCTAGTCGTCGCGAGTTTATGAGTCGCACGACATCAAGCCTGAGTAGCCTTGCCACGTGGCAGTTCTTGAAGAATTTGGAGCGGATGCCTTGCGTCACACCGTGATCACCTTTCGTGACACCATGAAACGCCATGCCGATGGGATAAATCGCCTCAACGTGTATCCGGTTCCCGATGGCGACACGGGCACGAACATGTCACGCACGCTTGACGCTGTCGTAGCCGAACTTGATGGCGCATCGGTTGAACTTGGCACGACATGCGAAGCGATCAGTCACGGCTCGTTGATGGGCGCGCGTGGCAACAGCGGCGTGATCTTGAGTCAAATTTTGCGTGGCTTGTCGTCGACATTGAAAACTGCAAAGAGTTCTGGCGCGTCACGCGTGGCCGAAGCGTTGAAGGCGGCGTCTGCCGCAGCATATGAAGCAGTGCTCAAACCAATTGAAGGAACAATCCTGACCGTGGTGCGTGAAACTGCAGATGCAGCACAGCGCGCAGCCAATGATGGCGCGACTTTGGCGGCGATGTTGCGAGTTGCGCGGGCGGCTGGTCAAAAAGCTCTCGACAACACGCCCGAGTTGTTGCCGGTTTTGAAAGATGCAGGTGTCGTTGACGCGGGTGGTGCAGGTTTTATGTTGTTGCTTGATTCGGCGTTGCATGTCGTGGACGGTGAGCCTTTGCCCGAGCCAATTTATGACGATGGTCCGTCAGCCGAGCAACTCGCGAAAGTTGCGTTGCGCCAAGCCAGCGACGGCAGCGTTGATGTCAGCGCGTTGCGCTATGAAGTGATGTTTCTGCTCGCCCTAGATGACACGAAACTGAAGAAGTTCAAAAATGCGTGGGGAGAAATCGGTGACTCGATTGTCGTCGTGGGTGGCGATGGCATCTATAACTGCCACATTCACACCAACGACATCGGTGCGGCAGTTGAAGCGCCATTAAATGTTGGCGGTCGACCATCAAAAATTTGCATTACTGATTTGTTTGAAGAAGTTGCCGAGGAGCATGCGAAGCGTGAAGCAACTATCGGCATACCGTCGGGTGGCGTTGTTGGCTCTGGCGAACGTCATAGTTTCATCCAGTCGGCCTTGCCGCCTGTTACATGCGCGGTCGTGGCTATTGCCAGTGGTGACGGCTTGGCAGAACTGTTTGGACAAATGGGTGTGCATGGCGTCGTTACCGGTGGTCAAACGATGAACCCGTCGACTCAAGAATTGCTTGATGCAGTTGAACACATGAACGCCACGCAGGTTGTGATTTTGCCGAACAACAAAAATATCATTCCTGTAGCCAACAAGATCGACGAGTTGACGAAAAAAGATGTGCGTGTTGTGCCGACTTGTTCGATGCCAGAGGCGCTCGCGGCGCTCGTGGCTTATGATCCCGAGGCGTCGGCCGAGCACAACGGTTCGCAGATGTCGCGTGCAGCGAGTTCGGTGGCGACTGGCGAAGTGACGCAAGCAATTCGCGATACGAACTCCGATGCGGGGCCGGTTAAGGCGGGCGACTTTATAGGTCTCGTGCGCGGTGACGGGGTGGTCGCAGTTGCGAAAACGCTCGACGCGGTGTGCCATGACTTGTTGGCAAAACTAATTACGCCGCAGCGCGAACTGCTGACGATCATCACGGGAAGTGATGCAACTTCGCAAGCCACCGACGCGCTCGTGGCGCACGTGGGGCAGGTGCACCCGCATATTTCGTGCGAGGTTCACTTTGGTGGTCAACCTCTATACCCATATCTGTTTGGTGTTGAATAAGTTGAGACCCGGATGACGGGCCAAATTACTTTGCGCGATCTCGCGGCAATTGATGTTGAAGTTCTGAAAGGTGTCGGCGAAAAGCGCAAGGCCGCACTCGCCGAATACGGCATCAACAACGTGCTCGAGTTGCTGACGAATTATCCGCGTAAATGGGTGGATCGCACCAACGAAGCACGGGTCAGCGATCTTGTCGCGGGACAAGAAGCCCTCGTGATCGTCGAGGTTCGCAAAGTTTCGAAATTTACGACCAAAAATCGCAAGACGATTGTCAATGTTCAAGTCGGTGACGAGTCGGGGCGCTTGACCGCAGTGTTTTTCAATCAGCCGTGGCGCGAGCGGCAACTCAAAGTTGGGTTACAACTAGCGATGTTCGGCAAGCCGGATTTGTTTCGTGGCGTGTTGCAAATGAGCAACCCGCTGGTCGACTTGATCGGCGATCGCACCGGTCGTATCGTGCCGATTTATCCGCAGAGTGAAAAAGTGCAGGTCTCAACTTGGGAACTCGCTACTTGGGTTGAAAACGCGCTCGAGCGATGTCGTGAGCGTGGCATTTCTGATCCGCTGCCGAGTGATTTGCGTGAACGACTTGAACTCGCAGATCGCACGAACGCGCTGTGGTCGATTCATTTTCCAGATTCGATGGTGGCTAAGCAAAATGCGCGTCGACGTTTGGCGTTTGACGAGTTGTTGCGCGTGCAAGTCGTGTTGGTGGGCCGAAAGCGTGCATTCGAACTAGATAGCACGGGTATTCGCCACATTGTCGGCGGCAAACTGCAGCAACGATTCATTAGTGCGTTGCCGTTTGCTATAACCAGCGCGCAACAACGCGTGATCAATGAGATTGATCAAGATTTGGCCGCGCCGCACCCGATGCATCGGTTGCTGCAAGGTGATGTCGGCAGCGGCAAAACGGTGGTTGCGGTTTCGGCAATGTTGGCGGCCGTTCAGGGTCGCCATCAAGGTGCGCTGATGGCGCCGACCGAAGTTTTGGCAGAGCAACATTTTGCGGGCGTACAAAAACTTCTTGAAGGATTGCTGGTGCCAGATGACAACAACCTCTTCGGTGACCGTCAGTTGCGCGTCGAATTGTTGACCAGTCGCATCACCAGCGAGCGCCGCCGCGAATTGTTGCGTGATTTGGCAAACGGTGGCATTGACATTTTGATCGGTACGCACGCGTTAATTCAAGAAGGTGTCGAATTTGCGTCGCTTGGCGTTGTCGTGATCGATGAACAGCATCGCTTTGGTGTCGAGCAACGGGCAGCGTTGCGCAACAAAGGTTCGAAAACTGCAAAAACTGTCGTGACTTCGCCTGATGTATTGGTGATGACGGCGACGCCGATACCGCGAACGGCGGCGATGACCGTCTACGGCGACCTGGATGTCAGCGTGCTCGACGAAATGCCACCAGGTCGAACGCCGATAAAAACTGTGTGGGTTGCAGGCGAAAAATCAGAAGCCAAAATGTGGACTGATGTGCGAGAGGCGGTTGCGCAGGGTCAGCAGGCATTCGTGGTTTGTCCGTTGATTGAAGAAAGCGACAAACTGCAAGTCGCATCTGCCGAGGACACCTTCAAACTTCTCGCCAAAACCCAGTTGAAAGGTCTCAAGTTGGGCTTGTTGCATGGTCGATTGTCATCCAAAGAAAAAGATGAAACGATGACCAAGTTTCGCGATCGTCAACTTGATGTGCTGGTCGCGACAACCGTTATCGAAGTAGGCGTCGATGTGCCGAATGCGACTTGCATGGTCGTGCTCGACGCCGATCGGTTTGGCATCGCCCAGTTGCATCAGCTTCGTGGTCGTGTCGGGCGCGGTGTGATCGCGTCGCGGTGCTGGCTTGTCACGAGCAACCCTGAAGTTTCTTCGCCACGGGTCGACGCGCTAGTCGAATCAACCGATGGTTTTTATCTGGCAGAAGTCGATCTTGAATTGCGTGGCGAAGGCACGATTATGAATACGGCACAAAAGGGTCGAAGTGATTTGAAACTTGCTTCGTTGCGTCGAGATCGTGATTTGATCGAGTTGGCACGGGCAGCCGCGACCGAAATAATCGTCAACGATCCGACTTTGAAGAGCCATAAAGAGATTCGCGACGAGATCGACTTGCTATTGACGCCTGATGAAGAAGAGTTTTTGTTCAAGAACTAGCGCGGTTTATTCGCCTTCGGGGGCGAGCACGATGTCCCAACGGTCACGGCAGTCGCGGCAACGGTAGGCAACAACTTCGCCGACTTGCCAGATGCCGTCTTCGGGTGGATGCGTCAGCAGGTGGGCGCTTCCTCCGCAGTCAACACAAACAATTGATTCAGATGGTGGTTCGGCTCGACCCGAGACAAAGTCGTCTGACTCGTCTGACTCGTACGACTGGTCAGAGTTGTTGTTCACTGCTTAATTTAACCAGTTATGCAACAAATTATCGGTGACTCAAAATAAGTGCTGTTGGCAATAGCGTGAACTCATGCGAATTGTGGCAGGAGAACTGCGCGGAAGAAAAATTGTCGCTCCAGTTGGCGACACGACACGGCCGACCACCGATATGGCGCGAGAAGCGATTTTTAACGCATTGACCAGCATGGACGTGATAATTGGTGCACGAGTCTTGGATTTGTTCGCTGGCTCAGGCGCACTCGGTATTGAAGCGTTGTCGCGCGGCGCAGAGCATTGTATTTTTATTGAGCGCGACCGAGATGCGCTGGCGAGTTTGCAGGACAACATCCAAAAGCTCGACTTGACCAGTCGCACGACAGTTGTCAGAGGTGATGCAATCTCGGGGCTCGCGCGGTACACGAATGTCGACTTTGTTTTGGCGGATCCACCTTATGATTTTTTCAAGTGGCAACAGTTGCTGGATCAGATTTCGGCGCCGCTGGTTGTCGCTGAAAGTGGCCGCGAAATTACTGGAATTTCTGGGTGGGAGACGACGCGAGCCAAGCGTTACGGGCGCACCCACGTGACGTATTTGAGCAGAGTACCGTAGGGGATGCGATGAAAGTTATGTTCCCCGGCAGTTTTGACCCGATTCATCTCGGGCATCTCGACATTATTGGTCAGGCTGCAAATTTGTTTGGTGAAGTCGTCGTAGTGGTGATGCATAATCCCGAAAAACCAATCGGCATGTTCTCTGTGACCGAGCGTGTCGAGATGGCCAAATCGGCGACGAGTCACATAAAAGGTGTGACGGTGAACGCGGCGGCGGGTTTGGCAATTGACGCCGCAAAAAAGTTTGGTGTCAATTTCATCGTGAAAAGCGTGCGCAACGCCGCCGATTTTGACGTCGAGGTAAAGATGGCCGACACCAATCGTGCGGTCGGGGCAATCGAAACGGTGTTGATGATTGCGCGCCCAGAAAACTCGTTTATCAGCAGTCGCTATGTGCGAGATATCGCCCAGAACAATGGCAGTGTCGCCGCGCTTGTGCCATCGGTTGTCGTTGACGCGATTACTAAACTTAAAAAGTAGGGAGAGATATGCCAACCGATGAGATTGATGACTTTAATAATTACGACAGAGTTGTAGATTCGTTCGACGGCGAGACCGTGCCGGTTGAACTTGGCGATTCAGAATCGTTCATCACCGAGGCGATCAGCGCAATTTCGAGCGCGCCAAATGCACCATTGTCGAGTGCCCCAAAAATTAATCGCGAAGAGGTCTTGGCAACATTGCAAGATGCACTCGACAGTTTGCCTGTTGAAATTCGTGAAGCGCGATGGATGCTCAAAGAGCGGGCGGACTTTCTCGCCAAAACCCAGCGTGAAGCAGACGAAATTTTGGAAGCCGCCAGGGTGCAAGCCGAGCGCATGGTGCAACGCACCGAAGTCGTGCGGGCATCCGAGGCCCGAGCCCGGCAGGTAATCGAGGCCGCCAATGACGATTCGCGTCGATTGAAGAGCGAGACCGAGGACTTTTTGGATCGCCGTCTGGGAAGTTTCGAAATTTTGCTGGACCGTCTGACAAAAACCGTGGCCGAGGGTCGGGCTCGATTGTCGATTGTCGCTCAAGAACCTGCCCGTGAAGTTTCGCTTGACGACACTGCCAGCGGTTTGTTTGATCAAGACGAAGAGTTTTAAACCGAGTTTTGGCGTCATCACTTTTAATTAACATCGCCGAGTTGTTGCGGCGCGCCGGGAGCATTCGCGAGGTAGATCGACAGATTGACGCGAGTGAATTTGACTTCGCCGATGAGCGAATCGTTGCCGGTTCAAAAGTTGATGTTGGTCTGACGCTTGAAGCGTTGACTGATGGCATCGTCGTGCACGGCACGCTTCAAGCCGATTGGCGCTGCGAATGCCGGCGGTGTTTGCGACCGCTGACTGGCCGCGCACAAATTCAAGTGCAAGAGTTGTATCAAGCAGTGATCAGCGACCCTGATGCTTATCCGATAACCGGTGAGCAATTAGATCTGGTTGAAATGGCTCGTGAAAATGTTTTGTTGGCAGTGCCACTCGCACCACTTTGTCGCGCTGACTGCGAGGGGCTGTGTCCGCAGTGTGGTGCTGATCTGCAGTCGGCGCCATGCTCGTGTTCGAGCGAGATGCGTGACGAAAGATGGGCCGCATTGGACGCGCTCAAAACCGATGAAAACCAATGATGCTTTGTGTGAAGCACGTTTGAACTAGGTAGCATTGCAGTTCGTTCGAGAAACTTAATTTTTTAGTCAGTTCAGAAATTACGAAAGCCGAGTTTGCGATGGCAGTTCCAAAGAAAAAGAAATCTAAATCAAAAGGTCGCATGCGTCAGGCTGCGAACTGGAAACTCAAGGCGCCAACTTCAAGTTCATGCCCTCGATGTGGCACCGCCAAGCGCCCGCACACTGTTTGCGGCTCTTGCGGCTGGTACAAGGGTCGTGTCGCGGTCAACGTCGACGCGAGTTAATTTCGGGCCTTCGCGTCGTTTGTCGTAACGATGCTGCCAATTGCTGTTGATGCCCTCGGGGGCGACAAGGCACCCGGTGAAATAATCGCGGGTGCGCGCGAAGCCGTAGCCGCAGGCATTGATGTGATCCTGGTTGGTCCCCGTGATTTGGCTGGCCGTGACGGCTTTGAGTTGATCGAGGCGAGCGAAGTTATTGAGATGCACGAAGACGCCGCAAGTTCTGTGCGCAACAAAAAAGATTCGACGCTCGTGCGCGCTGCCGAAGCTGTGCGTGATGGCAAGGCGAGCGCGATGATTTCTGCGGGCAACACCGGTGCGACCATGGCATCGGCGCTGTTGCGCATGGGTCGCATTGCCGGTGTGAAGCGACCGGCAATCGCCACGCCGATACCCGCACCGGGCACGACGCCGACCGTGTTGCTCGACGCAGGTGCGAATACCGAAGTTGAGCCGGAGTGGCTCGTGCAATTTGGATTGATGGGCAGCGTGTATGCCGACGTTCGTTTTGGTGTCAAGAACCCGCGCGTTGGGTTGTTGTCGATCGGCGAAGAGCCAGGCAAGGGCGACTCACTGCGCAAGCAGGCGTACGAATTATTCTCGAACGCAAAAAATATAAATTTCATCGGCAATGTCGAAGGTCGCGACATCATGACCGACAAAGTTGACGTGGTCGTGACCGATGGTTTCACGGGCAATGTCGCGTTGAAAACTTTGGAGGGCACGATGCGCGGTGTGGTCAAGGCGTTGTTCGCTGCGATCAGTGCGCCCGAATATAAACAACATGCTGACGGCATCATGCCCGCACTTTTGAGTTTGTATTCGACTTTTGACCCCGACACATATGGTGGTGCGATCTTGCTTGGCGTGGATGGTGTGTGCATCATTTCGCACGGCTCGTCGGGTTCACGGGCGATGTTGAACGGCATCAAGGTGGCTGCAGAGATGGTTGAAGTCGATATGGTCGGCAAAATTCGCCAAGCCGTGCAACAATAAAATCGTGACCGAGTCGCTGCAGGATTTCATAAAAAAGATCGGCTATCAATTCGTTGATATGACGTTGCTCGAGACGGCGATGCGTCACAGTTCGTGGACTGCCGAAAACGAAGGATTCGAATCAAACGAGCGCCTCGAATTCTTGGGTGATTCGTTTATCGGCTTCGTGGTTGCCGACGTGATGTACAAGCGCCATCCAGATTTTGATGAGGGCAAACTCACCGACCTGCGCAAAATTGTCGTCAATACGGCGGCGCTGTCGCGCGTGGCGATCAAGCTTGAACTGGGCGACTTCGTGTTGTTGGGTCGGGGTGAAGAAGCGGGTGGCGGGCGAGCCAAGACTTCGATTTTGGCCAACGCCCTTGAGGCTTTATTTGGAGCGATTTATCTTGACTCGAATTCGCAACGTGCCTATGCCGTCGTCGCAGATTTGTTGAATGATTCGATCGACGAGGCGTTTTCGGCACTCGAGCAACTCGATGCCAAGTCGCAACTGCAGGAAATCTCCGCGCGCTTAGAGCGCCCGATGCCCGAATATCGGGTGACCGACGAGGGTCCTGACCACGCCAAAATGTTTTTTGCAGAAGTTTTCATCGGTGACGAACTTTTAGGTTCTGGGTCGGGTCGGTCAAAGAAAGCAGCCGAAGAGCAGGCCGCGCAGCAAGCCTGCATTAGTTTGCAAGCAACTTAAGCGCTCACCAAAAAGTCACGACGCGAGCGAGACACGAATGCCAGAACTGCCAGAAGTCGAGACGGTGCGCCGTGGACTGCAACAAAACTTTGTCGGCCGCAAAATAACAAAAGTCGAAGTAGGTCGCGAGCGAACCGTGCGTCGCACAAGTCGTGAGGCCCTGATTGACGGCTTGACCGGTGTGAAAGTTCTTTCGGCGACTCGGCGCGGCAAATATCTGATCTGCGCCCTTGACTCGGGGCAAAAATTGATGGTCCATCTGCGGATGAGCGGAAGGTTAATCATCGCCAAACCAGGCGCATCGCGCCCCCCGCACACGCATGTGGTGTTGCATCTGGCCAAAACCGACTCGGTTGAAAGTGAACTATGGTTTGTTGACCCGCGGACCTTTGGTGAAGTCGTCGTATTTGATCCTGACAAAGTCAAAACTCAAATGCCTGATTTGGTGAACTTGGGTGTCGACCCGTTGACTGACGAGTTTTCGCCGCAAATTCTGCAGGGTCTGTTCAAAAATCGGCGCGGAAATTTAAAAGCGCTGTTGCTGAACCAACATTTTGTGGCCGGCATCGGCAATATTTATGCCGACGAAATTTTACACTTGGCGAAATTGCGGCCCGATCGTCTGCCTGGCAGGTTGACCACGGCGACGTTGACGCGACTGCA
This sequence comes from Bifidobacterium breve, assembly GCA_945893395.1. GTDB lineage: Bacteria > Actinomycetota > Acidimicrobiia > Acidimicrobiales > Ilumatobacteraceae > BACL27. The sequence goes on along the minus strand of CAMDEC010000033.1, from coordinate 7,780 downwards.
TGCGGCGATCGTTGAGGTGTTGAACAAAGCCGTGGTGGCCGGTGGCAGCACATTGAAAGACACGCAATATGTGGATTTGGACGGTCAAACGGGCAGTTTTCAGGACGAACACCGTGTTTATGGTCGTGCCGGGTTGCAATGTCTGACTTGTCGCAAGGGTCGAATTTTGATGACGGTCGTGGCAGGTCGAACGACTTGCTATTGCTCGGCTTGTCAACACTGAAGTTCAAGTTTTTCGCTGCGATATGAAGTAATCTCGGCGTCTGAGTGTTTCTTAAATCATTGACCCTTAAAGGCTTTAAGTCCTTCGCTGACACCACAGTGTTGGAACTTGAGCCAGGCGTGACCGTCGTGGTCGGCCCAAACGGCTCGGGAAAGTCAAACGTGGTCGACGCCATCGCCTGGGTTTTGGGTGCCCAAGCCCCAAGTTCGGTGCGCAGTCAAAAAATGGATGATGTGATTTTTGCCGGCACATCCAAGCGCCCAGCCTTGGGTCGGGCCGAAGTCGTGCTGACGATCGACAACTCGGCGGGTTTGTTGCCGATTGAGTTTTCCGAGGTCAGCGTGAGCCGGACACTGTTTCGCAGTGGCGAAAGCGAATATGCAATCAACGGAATTAGTTGTCGATTGTTGGATGTACAAGACCTGCTTTCGGACGCCGGCGTTGGGCGTCAGCAACACGTGATTGTTAGTCAAGGACAAATTGATGCGGTGTTGAACGCCCGACCAGAGGACCGCCGTGCAATCATCGAAGAAGCCTCGGGTGTATTGAAGCATCGCAAGCGCAAAGAAAAAGCCGAGCGTCGTCTTGAAGGCACCGAAGCAAATTTATTGCGAGCACAAGACTTGTTGCGCGAAGTTCGCCGTCAGTTGCGTCCGCTCGAGCGTCAGGCAGATGCCGCACGGCGACACGGAGCGGTTGCAACCGAGTTGCGGACACTGCAACTTTATATTTCTGGTCGTGAAATTGCCGCACTACGATCGCGTCTTGAAAATTCGGCAGCCGACAAAGTTGAAGGCGAGACGAATGAAAAAACATTTCGCGCCAGACTCGCGAGTCTTGACACGGCAGTAATGGCGGACGAAGCCGAATTGACGGCACGGGGCGAATCGGGCACGAGCGATGATTTGGTGCGAGTCGAACAATTGTTGGGCCGTGCGCGCGGTCAAATCGCGGTTTTGGCAGAGCGCCGACGTTCGGTCGAACGCGACCGTGGTCAATTAGCCGACTCGGGTGTCATCGCTTCGCTCGAAGCAGACGCGGCAACGGCACGCGAAGAACTCGATCGTGTTTCGACTGCGCTTACCGAGTTGACAGCACAAGAACTAGAACTTGCGCGTGACGAGGCCGCACTAGTTGCTGATCGAGCACAAGATGCTCAGTCGGCACAACAGGCGGTTCGTGGTGCAGAGTCGGCTCTTGATGCCGCGACTGCTGCGTACGCCAAGGCGGTTGCGACTTCGGCGGGCGATAGTGCCCGAGTCGAAACGCTGCGCGCGTCGGTGGCGGCGAATGCTTCGAGTTTGAGCGAACTGAAAAATACGACGGGCGCACTTGGCGCACTCAATGATTTGATCGAGATCGATGCACAATGGCAGGCGGCAGTGCACGCTGGATTATCCGACGCGTTGAATGCAATGGTAATGACCGATAGTTCAAGTGCGCGCAAGGTTCTGACCGAATTGCAAAAGTCTGATGCGATGGGTGCGGTTGTTGCGCTGGGTGATTGGACCACCAAAGTTGCGCCAGTGGCCGTGCAAGGGGCGTCTTCTTTGCGCTCGTTCGTGCGAGCAAAAGCCGGGGCGACTTCAAACGCCGTGAATTCTTTGTTGGATGCGCTGTTGGCGCGAGTTGTGTTCGTCGATTTGTTCGAGCGTGGCATTGACATCGTGCTCGAACGACCCGATGTCGTCGTCGTGACAAGCAAGGGCGATCGCTTGGCGACTAGTTCGCTGCGAGTCGGACCAAACGCCGTGACTTCGGCGGCACTCGAACGAGCCGAAGCCCGGGCGATATCCAGTGCCGCTGCTTTGACTGATGCCGAGTCGGCGCTGAACTTGCGACGGGTCGAAGTTGCGAGCGTGCGCGAACGTCTTGCCGGAGTGGGTGCGAGTCAAACGACGCAAGCCGATATCGACAGTCGAGCCACGACGGTTGTTGCCCGTCGACGCGAGTTTGATGCCAAGGCCGCCGGGTTGCGCGAGCGCAAGGGTTTGGTCGACGCTCGGTTGACCGAACTTGAGTCACGCTTGCAAGCAGACCAAGGCGCACGAAGCGCAGCATCTGAGCAGCGCAGTCGTGTCGAGTCCGTATTGGGCGCAGTCGTGCGGTTGTCGAGCATTGTCGAGGGTCATGTGCGCAGTCTCGAAGCACGACAGACCGAGTTGCAAGAGTTGCGCCGTCGACAAAGCAGTGAGGTGCGTGATATTTCACATCGCCTTGACGAAGCCCGACGCAAACGATCGGACATTGAAAAGCAATTAGAAGGTCAGCGCGAGCGCAACCGTCGCGTTGAACTCGAAGAATCCGAAGTCAAAGTGCGACTCGAGGGTGCGATCGAGAATTTGCGTCGTGATCTTGAAGTCGAGCCGCAAAGGGCGATTGACACGCCGTTGCCAGAGTTGCCAGAGGGCACCAACCCGCTGGCCAGGCAGCGTGAACTTGAGCGCGAGTTGCGGTTGATGGGGCCGATTAATCCGTTGGCACTTGAAGAGTTCACCGAGTTGCAATTGCGCAACACATTTTTGGAAGAACAACTCGATGATGTCAAAACCTCGCGCCGTGAATTGATGAAGGTGATCAAGCAAGTTGACCAAGAAATTCAGAGCAGTTTTGCCGCGGCCTATGCAGATGTGCGCGACAACTTCACGAAGTTGTTTGCGATGTTGTTTCCGGGTGGCACGGGTCGGTTGACGCTGACCAACCCCGACGACTTGTTGAACACCGGCATTGAAGTTGAAGCCAAGCCGAGCGGCAAGAACGTGAAGAAACTTTCGCTGCTCTCGGGTGGAGAGCGATCGTTGACCGCGCTGGCGTATCTGTTTGCCGTTTTCCGCAGTCGACCATCACCTTTTTATGTAATGGACGAAGTTGAGGCGGCGCTGGATGACGTGAACTTGCATCGCTTTTTGGCCCTCGTGCATGAATTCAGACAAGAAGCACAACTTTTGATAGTCAGCCACCAAAAACGCACGATGGAAGCGGGCGACTCGTTGCTGGGTGTGACGATGCAATTTGGTGGTTCTTCGCGAATCGTCGTGGAGCGTGTAACCGCACAGTCGGCATAAAATAATTTATGCTCGCGCTTGAAATCTTCGCGCAACAATCTGCTGCTGGTACAACACCGAAGATTTTGTTGGCGTTGGCGGCATTTGTTCTGATTTTTGGTATTGCCGTAGTTTTCGTGGGTCGGCGTAAGTCTCGACAGCCAAAAGTTGCAGCAGCGGTTGAAATTACGACGCCAACCACGACGCCGATTACGACGGTTGATTCGACACAGGTTGCCGTTGTGGGCGTGCGCGAAAAACTGAGCAGGGTTCGCTCGTCTTTTTCTGGCGCAGTCGCCACTGCGTTGATTCGATCCTCGATCACCCAAGAGACATGGGATGAACTCGAAGAAGCGTTGCTCCGTGCCGATGTCGGGGTGGCGACGACGACTCGCGTGCTGGCGCCGCTTCGCGAGTTGGTTAAAGCCAAGAAAATTGTTCAGCCGAGCGAGTTGCTCGCTGCATTGCAAAGCGAGATGACGGCGCAACTTTCGAACAGTGCGCGAGAATTAAATTTTGATCGTTCATTGAATGCGCCAAATATCTGGCTCGTCGTGGGTGTCAATGGTGCGGGCAAGACGACGACGATCGGCAAACTTTCGGCGCAACAGAGCAAACTTGGTCGCACGGTGTTGATGGCGGCGGGCGACACGTTTCGAGCGGCGGCGGGCGATCAACTTGAGACTTGGGCGCAACGCTCGGGTGCCGAAATTGTGCGTGGCGGCGATGGTAGCGACCCGAGTTCGGTTGTATTCGACGGTGTGGCGCGGGCAACGGCCAAGAAAATCGATTTGGTGCTCGCCGACACGGCGGGCAGATTGCAGAACAACTCGAACTTGATGGAAGAACTGACCAAGGTGCGTCGTGTGGCCGACAAGGGCAGCGGCAAAGTTACCGAAGTGTTGTTGGTGATCGACGCAACGACCGGGCAGAATGGTTTGGCGCAGGCCAAGCAGTTCGCTCAAGCGACTGCCGTCACTGGTGTCGTGTTGACAAAACTTGACGGCTCGGCAAAGGGTGGCATCGTGTTTGCGATCGAAACTGAGTTGCAAATACCCGTCAAACTTGTTGGACTTGGCGAAACCATCGACGACCTGGTCGCATTCAATGCCGGTGAGTTCATAGCCGCACTATTTGAATAAAAACTGCGAGTAAAAATCACGAATAAAAATTTACAGATAACCTGAGTTGCGATGTTTGAAATGCTTTCGGATCGGCTCGGTGGCGTTCTAAAAGGACTGCGCAATCGCGGGCGACTGACCGAGAGCGATGTGACCGAAGTTCTGGCCGAAGTACGCACGGCGTTGCTTGAAGCCGACGTCAATGTCACAGTTGTGCGCGACGTGATTGAGCGAATTCGCGTGAACACAGTTGGTGCGACGATGTCGACTGCGTTGAACCCTGGTCAGCAAATCATAAAAATTGTCAACGACGAGCTTGTGGCGATGCTTGGTGGCGAGACTCTCAAAATTACATATGCGACGCATCCGCCAACGGTCGTATTGATGGCCGGGTTGCAGGGTTCGGGCAAAACCACCAGTGCCGCCAAACTTGCCAGTTGGTTTAAATCGCAAGGGCGACAGCCGATGCTTGTGGGCGCCGACTTGCAACGACCAGCCGCGGTCAAACAGTTGCGCGTGTTGGGTGCGCAGATAAACGTCCCGGTGTTTTCAGAACCAGGCGACCCGGTTACGACGGCGAAACTTGGTCTGGCTGAAGCGCAGAGACTCGGCAAAGATGTTTTGATCGTCGACACCGCGGGTCGGTTGGCGATTGACACCGAGATGATGCAACAGGTCAAAGAAATTTCGCGGGCAGTGCAGCCGAAATTTACTTTCTTGGTGATCGATGCGATGACTGGACAAGATGCCGTGACGGTTGCGAAGTCATTTGATGAGACATTGTCGATTGATGGCGTGATTTTGTCGAAACTTGACGGCGATGCAAGGGGTGGTGCGGCTTTGTCGGTGAAACATGTGCTGGGTAAACCGATTGCGTTTGCTTCGACGGGTGAAAAACTTGACGCGTTCGAGCAGTTTCATCCAGATCGCATGGCGAGTCGAATTCTTGGCATGGGCGACATGCTCACGCTGATCGAGCAGGCAGAAAAAGTTTTTGAAAAAGAAAAGGCCGAGGAGACCGCGGCAAAAATGTTGGAAGGTGATTTCACCCTCGAAGATTTTCTCGAACAGTTGCAACAACTCAAGAAAATGGGGTCATTGCAGGGCGTGATAGGGATGATGCCTGGTATCCCCAAAGAAATGAAGAACGCGGAGATACCCGAAGATCAGGTGAAGCGCACCGAAGCGATTATTTATTCGATGACGCCACAAGAGCGCGCGAAACCCGAGTTGATTGACGGCTCGCGTCGCGTGCGCATTTCGAAGGGCTCGGGCACGACCGTTGCCGATGTCAACCGTTTGGTCAAGCAGTTCAGCGAAATGAAGAAAATGATGAAGCAAATGGGCGGCAAGGGGATGCTCGGCGGTAAGCGTGGCAAAGGGGCGACGAGCGTCGGCATGTCCGACGACTTGACCGCGGCGTTGGGCTCGCGGCTTGGGCCACGGTAGCCTGACAGGTCGGTTCGTTTGAACCATTTCGCTTAAAGATCGGAATTTCATGTCAGTAAAATTGCGTCTCTCTCGTGTGGGTAAAACCAAGAGACCTCATTATCGAATTGTTGCCGCGGACACTCGTTCGGCGCGCGACACAAACTTTCTGGAAATTCTCGGCACGTATCAGCCGCAGCAAGAGCCTTCGGCGCTCAAGGTTGACAGTGCACGAGTGATTTTGTGGTTGCAAAAAGGCGCCCTACCAACGGAGCGCGTGCGCAAGTTGCTGGAGATTTCCGGCACCTGGGCCGAGTTTCAGGCGACCAAGAAGCCTGCGAAATAATGTCTGACGCACAGACTGCCAATTCAACTTTGGCTCCCGTTGCATCGTCGGTGTTAATGCACATCGTGCGTTCGATCGTCGACACACCTGATGCGGTCAAGATTGAACCAGTTCAGGACGAAGGCAAAATCATCCTTGAAGTTCGCGTCGCTGACGGTGACCTCGGTCGTGTAATCGGGCGTCGCGGTCGCACAGCGCAAAGTATCCGCGCAGTCGTGCGGGCTGCGGCATCGCGCGACAATGCCGAAGTCGATGTCGACTTTCTCGACGACTGACGCCCAGACGCCAGAGGGTTTGTTGCACGTTGGTCGCGTAACGCGGCCACACGGGGTGAAAGGCGATGTTTATGTTTCATTTTTTACCGATCGACCTGCACGCACTCGTGCTGGCGCAAAACTCTTTATACAAGACGAATGGATGACGGTGACTAGTGCGCGAGGTCAGTTAGTTTCGGGCAAAACCAGCCCGAATCAGTCCACGACTTGGTTGATGCATTTTGCTGGCATCGACGACCGCAACATGGCCGAGCGACTCAGCAAGTCGGATGTTTTTGGCGAGCCGATCGAAGATGCGAGCGTGATGTGGGTGCACGAACTAATTGGCGCACAGGTTGAAGATGTTGCCGGTGTTAATTATGGCAAGTGCGTGGCGGTAGTCGACAACCCTGCGCATGCCTTGCTCGAACTCGAGTCTGGCGCACTGGTGCCGATCGTGTTCGTCGTCAATCGAACCAAAGAGCGCATCACGATTAATCCACCACAAGGATTATTTGATCTGAACGAAGGTGACGAGTGAGCACGAAGTCGGTTTTTCGCATCGATGTGTTTTCGATTTTTCCAAAACTTGTGGATGACTTCTGCAATGAAAGTTTGTTGGGTCGAGCACGCGCGGAGTCGATCATCGATTTGCGTTGTCATGATTTGCGCGACTACGGCGACGAATCGCGGCGCATTGACGACGCGCTTTATGGTGGTGGCGCCGGCATGTTGTTTCGCCCAGAGCCAGTTTTTGCCGCCGTTGAAGCAGTGCAACCACAGCGACCGATGTTTCTGCTTTCGCCCGGTGGAAGACGATTTGACCAAGGGTTCGCCGATCAATTGAGCAAGACGCAAGGTTTTAGTTTGTTGTGCGGTCGATATGAGGGCGTTGATCATCGCGTTGTTGAACACTTGATCGACGGCGAAATTTCGATCGGAGATGTCGTGTTGAGCGGCGGCGAGGTTGCTGCATGTTTGGTAATCGAGGCGACGGCACGATTGTTGCCGGGCGCGATGGGCAACGAGGTTTCGCCGGTGTCTGAAAGCTTTGGCGTTTCGCGAATGCTCGAAGAACCTCACTACACACGACCAGCAGAGTTTCGCGGATGGGAAGTTCCTGAAGTTTTGCGCAGTGGTGATCACGCCAAGATTGAGCGCTGGAGGCGGGCACAAGCGTTGCATCGCACCGTGAGATCGCGACCCGACCTGATAGAACGCCGTGGTGGGTTGAGCAGCGTCGAAAAGAGGCTGTTGGAAGAGTTCCCTTGTGTGCCGTATCCTGAAAGACCACTATGAAACCTACAGACATCGTCGATAAGCAAATTCTTCGCACTGACATTCCAAAGGTCGGTCCTGGCGAT
>CAMDEC010000032.1 GCA_945893395.1 Bifidobacterium breve | reverse complement strand
ACGATTTCTCGGTCGCCCGGGTTTTCTGATTTTGCCGCTGCTTCGTGTACTACTGAGGCGACTTTGGTTACGTCATCTGCCGATAGCCAGTTAATAATCGCGCCGTCGGCTTCGCGACCTGCGAGTTTCAACATGCCTTCGCGCAATGCGGCGACCAAAATTTGCGGCTTCACTTCTGGACGAATGCCGAGACGAAACCCGTCAATGTTAAAAGTGTCGTATTGCTTGGTTATTTTTTCGCCAGTCATTGCATCTTGCAAAAATCGCACGACATCGCGAACTTTTTTATACGGCTCGACAAACGGAATCGCATTCCACTTTTCAACGATTACGTTGCTCGACGAACCAATGCCGATCGCAAATCTTCCGGGTGCAGCGTCGGCCATCGTCGCCACACTTTGGGCCATCAGTGCCGGTGAACGCGTATATGCCGGAACAATTGCGGTGCCGAGTCGCAAGCGTGGCTCCCATGCGGCTGCCATCGCCAGCGGCGTGAAAGCATCAGCACCATCTGATTCTGCTGACCAAATATCTGTGTAACCAAGATCTGCAAGTTTTTTATAATTATCACGCTGCGCGTGCAAGTGTCCGGGCATCGGCACTGTCATTCCGGGTCGTTGTTGCACGGGCTAATTCTTCCACTTTCGTGCTTTGCAGCTCTGACTGGCTAGAGCCATCAGAGTGCCGTCTTGGGCGAACATGTTCACGCGCCCGTGCCCGAAACCGCGGTCGATCGCGTCTATATATATGTCAAGCAACACCCATTTCGTGGGCACAAGTTTGACGATGCGGATTGTGTTGTCGATGCTGTTGCCCCCCGCGGCCAAACCCAATGCCTGACCGATCGCCATCGGCACAAAGTCACCAAGGATGCCAAGTGCAGTTGCGTCAACATCTTCGATCAACGCAGGAATGTGCGCCCACATCACGACATTGCCATCACTTTGTGAGCCGTCGAGTTGTGCGAGTGATCGACCTTTGACGATGCGTTGCTGCAGTGAATCGTGAATCGTGCCGGGTGAATCGTGAATGTGTTGGCGTGCTGGCGTTTGTTCAGGCGACGGTGCTGATGGCATTTTTGCGAACTGACCTGACGCTTCAAAGTTGCGATCGCCGAGCGCGGCGTTGACGGTGAGAATTTCTCTGTCGCCGACACGGGCAACTGCGCGACCCTGCGTAATTTGCGGCCCGTTCACGACGAGCGTGACATCAAGAGTTATGAATTCGTTGGTTTTAGCGAATGACAAATACTGCGCCGTCGCCCAAACGAGGTTGCGTTGCGAAACAGTTTCAAGCGCGCTGATGCAAGCCCCGAGCCCCGCACCACCAAATAGAAACGATCCGCCCGTTGAGATGCGAAGATCAACCGGCATTTCAAACCTTGTGGTCTCGCCGATGCGAGTTAATCCAAGAAAACTGCGACTATCCACCTCTTCACTCTAATAAGTTGATGACGTTCACCGACTAGTTTTGCTCTATGACTAATACCCCATGGCGTGGTGACGCAGTTTCGCTCGTTGAGGCGTTTCGCAGTGGCGAACGCTCACCGCTCGAAGAATTGCAGGCAACTTTTGCCGCAATTGATCAAAGCAAATTGAACGCAGTTTGTTATCTCGATCGCGAGGCCGCTGAACGCGACGCAAAAAACGCCGACATCTCGTCGCCATTTGGTGGTGTGCCGTTCGGCGTCAAAGAACTTGACTCAGTTGCTGGTTGGCCCGACACCGAAGCGAGCATGGTGTTCAAGGATCGGCGCGCGACGACGACCGACACACAAGTGAATCGAATTTGTCGTGTCGGTGGGGCCGTGCGAATCGGTCAGACGAATGCCAGCGAATTTGGCGGTGTCAATTTGACGCGGACAATTCTGCACGGCGCGACACATAATCCTTGGAAACATGGTCATACTCCTGGTGGGTCATCGGGCGGCAGCGCATCGGCGGTCGCCGGTGGGTTGATGACGCTGGCGACTGCTGGCGACGGTGGCGGATCGATTCGAATTCCTGCGGGGTTCAGTGGTCTTGTCGGATTAAAAGCAACATTCGGTCGAATTCCGCGCGGGCCTGGTGCCTCGAATGGAAACTTGACGACTGTGATCGGTTGCGTTTCGCGCAGTGTGCGTGACACTGCGCGTTGGTTTGATGTTGCAAATGGTCATGAAGCGCACGACCCACTAAGTCTGCCTCGCGTTTCGAGATGGGAAGCCAGTCTTGGCACTATTGCAACGGCAGGTTTGCGCGTTGCAGTTGTCTCGAATTTTGGCGGCGGTGTTGTGTCGCCGGCGATGTGGCAAGTTATTGAGAGTGCCGCAGAAAATTTGATCAAAGTCGCTGGCCTGAAGCGAAGCGACTCAGTTGATGTTTCATTGCCCCGACTTGGTGCTGCGTGGTCGATAACTGGCATGGCGGCGATTCAATTTCAACTCGGCGATCAATGGCCGGCCTGTGCCGACCAACTCACGCCCGAGATTCGTTATGGCGTTTCGCGTACAGAAAACTTGTATGGCACCGAGGCGCGCGGCAAGTTCGAGAAGCGACGCATCGACTTGAACAACCGCATGGCGCAAATTTTTAGTGAGGTTGATTTGATCATCACTGCGAGCAATCCTGACATTGCTTTCAACGCCGAAGGACCACTACCCGATACTTTTGGTGGCATTGTCGCCGGTGCGCGCAACAATGGCGTGTTGACATTTCCCGCAAATATTTATGGCAACCCCGGCATCTCGGTGCCAGTCGGTTTCGTCGACGGCCTGCCAGTCGGCATGCAGATCATGGCGAGACATTTTGAAGAACCATTGCTGCTCAACCTCGCTCTCGCCCTTGAGCGCACCAACCCCTGGCCGCTAGTCGCCCCCTAAAGAAAACTAGAGCGTGAGAGTTGCGCGGGCGACAAGGTCGGTGCCGAACGCCGTGAGAATCGCCAAATAACTCAAACCGGTCGCCGCCATCACCGCCGAATAACTTCGCTCTTTCAACGCCGCGCGTGTGAAAAACGCCAGCACGCCCGTCAATATGGCGCAACCCAACCAGAAATATCCGAGAATGCCATCCCAGCCATCATCAATAGTTCCATTCAAGACACTGATCATCCCGGTCGGCAAAATCATCACGAAAACTTCGAGCAGCCAAATCACGAGCACCGCGTTGGTCAATTCGTTAAGCAACTTACGTGTCATACCTGGCTGCACCAAATACCAATGCCCAAGCAACATCAAATCGGTGACCGCACCAAGAAACGCCGCGCCAACCAGAACGCGCAACAAATCGACGCCATCGCCACTGTTGGCGACAACCGAGCCGATTAAGCCAATTGCGCCGGCGCCGACTGCGACCAAATCAAATCGCGAATCACGTTTGGTAAATGTCGCGAACGCAATGCCCGCCACAGCGATGCCGGCGATTTCACGAACAAGCACGCGGTCAAAATAAAAGCCTGCGACAACACCTAGCGTCGCCAACACGCCGAATGTCGCGCGCAACAACTTTGAATAACCGGGCGAAATCTCTTTGCTGCGCAACGTGAACCATAAAAATGCAAGACCACCCGACGACCATTGCAATAAGAAAGTCGCTGCGTCAAGACGCATTAATTCAAAATCACTAGCGAATGATCCACATTGTTCATTGACAGTGGGCCGTTGTCGGTGGCGACGACGATGTCTTCAAGACGCATCCCCCATTTGCCCGGCAAGTAAATGCCCGGCTCGACGCTGAACGCATGCCCCGCCGCGATCGGCAGTTTGTTGCCACTCACCATGTATGGCTCTTCGTGCGCCTCCATGCCGATGCCATGACCAGTTCGATGGATAAAAAAATCGCCGAATCCGGCGTCATCGATAACGTTTCGTGCCGCTGCATCGACCGATTCGCATGTTGCACCGACTACCCCGGCGGCGACACCGGCAGCCTGCGCCGCGTGCAACACCGAATATGCACTCGTGATTTTTCGCGACGGCTCGCCCACAAAAACGCAACGAGTGATATCGCTGCAGTAGCCGTTCATCGTGCCACCAAAATCGCACAGCACGATCTCGTCATGCTTGATAACTCGCGAGCCAGCATGATGATGCGGACTGGCCGCATTTTCGCCAGCGGCAACGATCGCAAAATTGACGACATCGTGTCCTACGGCAATCAGCCGTGCCGAAATATCAGCCGAGACTTGGGCTTCTGTACGACCGACCAATTTGATTTCACCGGCCTGAAGTTGCGTCGCCACACGATCGGCAGCCGCACCTGCAGCCTGCAATGCTGCAATCTCGTCAGCGTCTTTAGCCATTCGCATTGAACCGACGACATCAACCGCGCGCACAAAATTAGCGCCAGAGACAAAGCCCATCAACTCGACCAGAAATCTTGCCCACATTTGATCGCCGATTGCGATGCGCTTGGCGCCGCCTAAATGTTTGGCGACAATCTCAACCGGATTTTCAGTCTCACCCCACGGCACAATTTTGAAAACATCGTCATGCGGCGTTACTCGCGGTGCTTCAAGGCGTGGCACAATTAGCGCCGCGACCGCATCGTGAGTGACCACAAGCATCGTCAATCGCTCAAGAGGCATTGCGTAATAGCCGGTCAGATATGGCAGATCATGACCGACGCTGAGCAACGACGCATCAATTGATTGACTTTTCATGGCTTGGCGCACTCGTGCCAGGCGCGATGCATAAAGCGAGCCAGAAGTCAGACTGCTGCTCATCGCACCAACACACCATTCTGATAATCGTTGACGGCGTCAACGATTTCTTGACGCGTGTTCATTACGAACGGACCATAGCGCACCACTGGTTCGTTCAACGGCGCACCACCGAGAATTAACACCTGCGCGCTCTTGACATTGGCGACATCAGTTGAGATCTTTACCGTGCCGGTGCTTCGCTCAAAGACAACCATTTGACCGCTGACAACTTTTTGATCGTTCACAGTGACTTCGCCGTCGAAGACGTGCACGAGCGCCGTGTGCGACACATCGGGAGTCCATTCGATGGTTTCGTTCGCCTGCATTGCTGCATGTGCGTATGTCATCGGACTTGTTGTTTCAACCGGACCAGTTACGCCAAGAACAGTGCCCGCTACAACTTTTAATAGACCGCCATTTGGAAGCCGTGTTTGAGCAAGTTCGTTGGCGTCATAGCCCTGATATCGCGGCGGAATCATTTTGCGATCTGCAGAAAGATTGACCCACAATTGAAAGCCGTGCATGCGGCCACCAAGTGCCATCATGTCGTCGGTTGGAAGTTCGCTGTGAATCACGCCTGAGCCTGCGGTCATCCACTGCACACCACCAGGTTTGATTACTGCGCGCGTGCCGATCGAATCTTCGTGCACCATTGCGCCCGACAATAAGTAGGTGACAGTTTCAAAACCACGATGCGGATGCGACGGTGCACCAACTGCTTTGTGCGGCGCATAATCTGCCGGACCCATCTCGTCGAGCAACAAAAATGGATCGATGTGATCAACATATTGCGTTGGAAATGGTCGACGAACTTTGAATCCGCCGCCTTCAACTGTTGATTGCGACGTGATGATCTGCAAAATTTTTCGCGCAGTGAGATTTGTCATCGCACGCTCACGAGTTGCACCGAAACTGATTTGTCGTTTGTTTGCTCTGCAGCATGCTTTGCATGGTAACTAGAACGCGTCAATGGACTCGCCTCGACGTGCTTGATGCCAAGACTTTCGCCGAACTGTTTGTAAAAATCGAACTCGACAGGTTCAGCCCAGCGCACAACAGGTAGGTGTTCGGCCGACGGGCGCAAATATTGGCCGATTGTGACAATTTGCACGCCAACTGCGGCGAGGTCAATCAACGTGGCTTCAACCTCTGCTTGTCGTTCGCCCAACCCCACCATAAACCCAGACTTTGTAACAAGACCAGCGGCCTGAGCACGTGCCAACACTGAAAGACTTCGTGCGTATCCTGCCGACGGACGAACTTGTCGTTGTAACCGCGCAACAGTTTCGATGTTGTGATTCAAAACGTCTGGGCGCTCAGCAAACAAAACTTCTAGCGCATCGGTGCCCTTGGCGTCTGAGACAAGTGTCTCGACTCGCGTAATCGGTGATGCCCTGCGAATCTCACGGATGCATTGTGCGACATGGCTCATGCCACCATCTGCGAGGTCGTCGCGCGCGACCATTGTCAACACAGCGTGTTCGAGTTTCATTTTGGCGACTGCCTGGGCAACTCGCATCGGTTCGTTGATATCTGGTGCAAGTGGTTTGCGTGTATCAATCAAACAAAAACCGCAGGCGCGGGTGCATCGATCGCCAAGCACCATCATTGTTGCCGTGCCATCGGCCCAACATTCAGAGAGATTCGGGCAGCCTGCTTCTTCACAAACCGTGACGAGATTCAAATCACGCAAAGTCTTCTTTGTTGCGAGAACTTCTGGGCCGTGATTGACATGTGGACGCAACCAATCGGGTTTGCGTGCCGAAATCTGCATACTTGCGCTCTCGCGCACAACTTGCTCGACACCCTGCGCGGCCGACCATGCAACGTCGTGGCGATCAATTTCGCCACCTGCAAATCGCTGCGCGGCAAGCACACTCACGACATCTGCAACTTGATGAACCGTAACTTCAAAGCCGAGTTCGCGTAGAGATGTGACTGGATATTCTGCGATGCCGCACGGCACGATGTGCTCGCGCATATAACTGAGATCTGTCGAAACATTCAGCGCGAACCCGTGCATCGTGCGCCCTCGCGAAACTCGCACACCGATCGCGCAAATCTTTTTCGGCTGATCACTTTGCACGTCGACCCAGACACCCGGATAACCGGCGAAGCGACCGACATTTTGCACGCCAAGGTGAACAAGTGTGTCAATCACGAGTTGTTCGACGTCAGAAACATAGGCCTGCATATCGGCTGGTCCGTTGACACCGTGCTTTGGTGCCAAATTCAAAATCGGGTACACAACTAATTGCCCAGGACCGTGATAAGTGATATCGCCACCGCGATTTACTTTGACCAGGTCTGCGCCAACTTGATTTGGGCCGCATTTCAGGTTTTTAGTCAAATCAGTATTTGGTCCATATGTAAAAACATGTTGATGTTCAAGCATCAACAAATGCTGACGAGACGACTGTTTGAACATTGCAGTCTGTACTGCGAGCGCTTCGCGATATGGCACCCTGCCAAGCCACCGAACATTCAACCTCGACGCAAGATCAGGTTTATCGCGCGACACGATTTAGAGCTCCGCTGACCAGTCCTGTGTTTCAAGAACTCGTTTGATTTTGGATAAGAAACCCGCGGCGTATGCACCGTCAAACGCCCGGTGATCCCAACTCATCGCCAAGTTACCAACCGGATGAATCGCAATGCTCTCAGAACCGTCACTCAAGAGCGCCACGACCGGCTTGCGCACGATCGCGTCTGTCGACATGATCGCAACTTGCGGCTGATTGATGATCGGCATTGTTAGCACCGAACCTGCAGAGCCATTGTTAGAAATCGTAAATGTACCACCTTGAATTTCGTCGGGTGTAAGTTTTCGTGCACGAGCACGCGTTGCAAGGTCTGAAATTTCGCGAGCGATTGCACGCAGACGCTTGCCGTCGGCACTGCGCACTACGGGCACCAATAGTCCGTTAAATTCAAGATCAACCGCGATGCCTAGGTCGACATAATTGTGCACAACTAAATTGTCACCTTCGATGCTGGCGTTCAATTTTGGATACTCAGCCAACGCTTCAACTATCGCCCGCGCAATAAACGGAAGATATGTCAGCGTAAAACCCTCTGCTTGTTTGAATTGATCTTTCACGTCGCTGCGAGTTGCGTCGACATTGGCATAGTCAACCTCAACGACGCTAAGGGCATGCGCACTAACTGCCTGTGACATAATCATGTGCGTCGCGGTTAGTTTGCGAATTTTTGTCAGCGGCACAATCGTTTCGCGCTCTGACGGTGTTGTGAATTTTGCTGCTCGAGGTGCAGCAGGTGCAGGTTGTATAGCAGCAGGTGCAGGTGCTGAAAGCGGCGCGACATTCACAACTGGTGCCGGCGAAACTACTTTTGCAGTCGAGCCAGTTTTGTCGATGAAATCTAAAACATCTTCACGCGTGATGCGGCCGCCAGGACCAGTGCCAACCAAAGCGTTGACATCTATGCCGTGATCAGCAACGAGGCGACGTACAACTGGTGAAAGAAGTTTGTTCGACGCACTCGACGGAATAGCAGTCCGCGTTGCAGTTGCGACGGCGGCGAGTGCCGGTGCGGGTTGCGTAACTCGTGGCGCGGGTGCGGGCTGAGCAACAGGCGCTGGCGCTGGCGCAGGCGCAGGTGCAGGTGCAGGTGCAGGCGCGGGCTTAGCGACTGGTGCAGGCGCAGGCTGAGCAACAGGCGCAGCACTCGCAGCACCAACAACTGCAATCACAGTGCCAACCGCAACCGTGTCGCCTTCGTTAACTCGAATCTCGGTGAGTGTGCCCGCGACAGGTGACGGCACTTCAGTGTCGACTTTGTCTGTTGAAACTTCGAACAATGGTTCGTCGGCAGCGACAGTGTCTCCCACTTTTTTGAACCAACGCGTTATCGTGCCCTCGGTGACAGTCTCGCCGAGTTGAGGAAGTGTGATGTCAGCCATGCGGTTTGCTCTCTATCTAGTAGATACTAGTTTTTTGGCACATCTTGTTGCTCGGTTTGTCATGCGTTAATGCTTCTGCCAGTCAATGAAGTGACCGTCTCGCCGAAGAGTTCACTCAAACTTGGGTGCGGCATTATGAATTCGGCGATCTCGTCGACTGAAGCCTCCCAGTTGACAGCCAAGTAACCAGCAGCCAACTGCTCGGTCACCCACGGGCCGACCATGTGCACGCCTAAAACTTGACCGGCCGAACCATCTGGGTTCTTCTTTGCAATCACTTTTACAAGACCGTCGATCTCACCGAGAATCATCGCCCGCGAATTTGCACGAAACTGATGCTTGGCGACAACTACATCGTGACCAGCGGCGCGCGCCTGTTCTTCTGAGGGCCCGGCCCACGCAACTTCTGGATGACAATAAATCGCCCACGGAACTCGGTCGTACATAACTGGGGTAACACTCTCACCACGCATGTGTTTGACCGCCAAAATCGCTTCGGCATATGCAACGTGCGCGAGTTGCGGCGTATTGATCAGGTCACCGATCGCATAGACATCTTGCTCACCAGTTCGACAATATTCGTCGACGACAACAAACCCGCGATCATCAACTTTCGCAGTCGTGCCTTTGAGTCCGAGTTCGTCAGCGAACGGTCGACGACCAATCGACATGATCACCACGTCACAAACAACCGGGTCACCCGTGGCAAAAGTGATTTGTGTCGAGCCGTCAGGTTGCTTGCTCTGACCAGCAACCACTACCCCGGTGCGAATCGCGATTTTTTTCTTGGCAAAAGTCTTTACGACAACATTTGCAACATCCGGGTCAAGACCAGGCAGAATCTTTGGTGCCCCCTCGATAACAGTTACCGCCGAACCCAAGTCGGCGAAAGTCGAGGCAAATTCACAACCGATTGCGCCGCCGCCAATAATTGCGATGCGCTTTGGAATCGTGCTCAACATCAAGACTTCATCAGATGTCATGATCGATCCACCGATTGGAAACCCCTTGATCGTGCGCGGCACAGAACCACTCGCGAGAATTACTTTTGCTCCCTGAACTTTCTTCACGGTGCCGTCGGTCATCGCAATGTTCACCGTGCGATTCGCTTCGAGCGAACCCGTGCCCAAGAAATATGTAACTTTCTTCGACTTGGTGAGACCAGTCAAACCTTTGACAAGACCGTCAACGATGCGTGCCTTGCGCGCCTGGCTTACTGCAAAGTCGACACCCGTTGAACTTGCATTTATCCCAAATTCTGAAGCGTGTGCAACATGTCGATTGGTCGCCGCCGTCTCGAGAAAAGCCTTCGCCGGAATGCAACCGCGATTTAGACAAGTGCCACCGATTGTGTCGCGCTCAATCAGCGCGACTTTCATGCCCGCCGAAGCCGCGTAAAACGCAGATGCATAGCCACCAGGACCTCCACCGATTACGACGAGATCAAATTGGTCTGCCAAGGGGTCTCTTTCTGAGGATTTGCCCTATTTATCGTAGCCGTCAAGGCCCGTGTCACGACGAAGACTTACCGTGACATGAGAAACAATTGCAAGGATCCCGCCAACAGAATGGCGACTCCGCACAACAACGAGACAATAATCAGTTTTCGAGTGCTCAAGACCGTAAATACTATGGCGATAAATCATGTTTTGACTCGACAACCAATTATTGTAAATCATCGATGACTAGACAGGTGAAATTCACACGAAATTCAGTTTTAGTTTTTTTGCTTCTTAGTGTCTCGAGTTGTGGCGCCGACGGTTCGACGAGCACCGTGCAGGCAGATGCCACAGAAACCGTTGCCGCATCTGAGACTTCGTCAGAGAACCTATTGATCGACGCAGACGCACAATTCACCGCGACACTTTTGAGCGGTGCAACATTTGATAGCGCAACAGTTTTAGAGTCTCAACCACTTGCACTTTGGTTTTGGGCACCTGGTTGACGGGCTTGTAAATCTGAGTCATCCTCGGTCGAGGCTGCATATAAATCTTTCAAGGGCAAGGTTCAGGTCACGGGCGTCGCATGGAACGGCAGTGGCGGAGACATGCAAGATTTTGTCAATGACAACGGTCTTTCATTCACGAACATCAACGACGGCGACGGCGAGATCTTTGCACGATTTAATGTGCCCTACCAGCCGGCCTGGGTATTCATCGCCAAAGATGGCACCGTGACGACAAAGATCGGCGTGATTTCAGATTTAGAATTAGAACAAGAACTAAACAGACTGGCAACAAACTGATGGGCATTCGATCATTCGGCAAGCGACTGACTGCCGACAATCTTGAAATCGATTCAGAGCGACTTTGTGAACGTTTCAAAGAATATGACTTCGTCAATATCGCTGACTCACAAAGTCGCACTCGCACGAAACTCGCAGGCGAAATTAAACGTATGCGAATTAAACCACGAAGTGGCATACCTGCCGTCGAACTCGTGATCAACGACGGCACTGGTGAAGCCACGGTTATCTTCAGTGGTCGACGCAATATTCCGGGTGTCGATCATGGCAAGTGCATCATGGTTGATGGTGTGCCACATCGCGACGGTGGTCGAGTCGTAATTTTGAATCCGGCTTACACCCTGCTCGGGTAGAAAAATTTTAGCCGATTAATATTTTTTGAATCGCGGCTTCGGCGTCCTCGGTGATCAACACCATGACTTCATCACCCGCGCGCAAAATCGTGTCGCTCTCTGGCACGAGCACAACTTGGTCGCGCACGATCGCCACAACTGTTGCACTTCTCGGAAACTTCAACTCTTTCAAAGTCTTGTCACACGCGGGCGACACGGCCGCCAGAGTAACTTCGGCGAGTTCTGCTTTGCCGCCCTTGAAATCCATCAGTTTGACAAAGTTGCCGACCGAAACTGCTTCTTGAACGAGACTCGTAATCAAGTGAGGTGTCGACACCGCAATGTCGATGCCCCACATCTCGTTGAACATCCAATGATTTTTTGGATTGTTTACCCGCGCGATCACCCGTGGCGCACCAAACTCTTGTTTTGCCAACAACGAGACAACCAAGTTGTCTTCGTCGTCACCAGTTACGGCGGCGATAACTTCTGCGTCGGAGGCACCGGCCGCACGAAGAACTTCAACATCACACGCGTCACCGAGATGCCAGCGAACGCCTTTGGCTTCTTCTTCTTTGCCATAATTGCGCACGACCGTGCGATCGTTTTCTACAACGACAACATCGTGACCCGCAGCCACGAGTTGCTCGGCCGTGAAACGACCGACGCTGCCACCACCAGCGACTACAACTTTCATGACTTGCCTCGCTTCAAAAACTCGTCGAGTGCGTTGACGGAGTCTTTCTCGACTGTGAAATAGGCGACGTCGCCCTGCTGGACGAGAGTTTTACTATCTGGAATGACAGCCGTGCTCAAACGACGCAACGCCGAAATACGAGCACCTTTGATTTCGAGTTCAAGAATCTTTTCGCCGACCAAGTTGTCGGGTAATGCTCGCTCGACAAGCACGATCGACGAGCTTGGGTCTGTCCATTCAACAGCCGGCAGGTCGGGCAAGATTCGGCGCAGAATTCGATCTGAGGTCCATTTGACGGTAGCTACCGTGGCGATGCCAAGACGCTCGTAGATTTCGGCGCGCTTCGGGTCTGAGATTCGAGCGACGACTTTTTCGATGCCAAAACTTTCGCGGGCGACCCGGGCAACCAGAATATTTGAGTTGTCACCGTTCGTTACTGCGACAACTGCACTGGCTTGCTTGATGCCTGCCTGTTCAAGTACGTCGCGGTCGAAGCCGATGCCGGTGATTGTTTGACCTGCAAAATTGTCGCGAAGTCGAAAAAATGCGTCAGACTTGCGATCGACGACTGCGACGCTATGACCCGACGAAATCAGGCTCAATGCGAGTGTCGAACCAACTCGCCCGCAACCAACAATCACTACATGCACGGGTTTAAGCCTATGCCAATGACTACGTCAAATACTGTCGGTTGTGCGAGGATAGAAGACCGAAATGGTGATTTCTCCCTCCGCGCTCAAGCGATTCTTAATCGGCAAGCCAATTGCTAGTTCTGAAGACGCACATCACCGACTCTCAAAAAAGATTGCGTTGCCGGTTTTTGCGAGCGATGCAATTTCAAGCACTGCGTATGCAACAGAAGAAATTCTGATCGTATTCTTATCGCTTGCGGCAGTCGGTATGACTGCATTTGACAACTTGGTACCGATTTCAATTCTCGTAGTTTTACTGTTGGCAATTGTCGTCAGTAGTTATCGACAAACTATTTATGCATACCCAAAAGGTGGGGGCAGCTACGTGGTGTCGCGCGAAAATCTGGGCCGCTCACCTTCGCTCGTGGCTGGCGCGTCGATGCTCGTCGACTACATCTTGACGGTTGCCGTATCGGTAAGCGCTGGTGTCGCAGCGATCGTTTCGGCGTTTGAAAACATGTTGCCATATCGAGTTGAACTTTGCGTCGGCTTCATCGTGCTTGTCACGCTGGCGAACCTGCGTGGCATCAAAGAATCGGGTGCCCTCTTCGCGCCGCCCACATATTTATATGTAGTGAGTCTCGCTTCATTGATCATCGTTGGCCTTTACAAGGTTTATTTTCAAGACCTCGGACCGATAGATCACTCTGATGCCTATGCGCAAGAACTCTTGTCGGGTCAAAAAACACTGACGATATTTTTCTTCCTCAAGGCTTTTTCTTCGGGCGCGGTCGCTTTGACCGGCATTGAGGCGGTTGCCGATGGCGTGCCGGCGTTTGAAAAACCAGAAGCGAAAAATGCTTCAAAGACGCTGATGTGGATGGCTGTAATTCTCGGCACTTCATTCTTCGGTTTGAGCGTGCTCGCCCAAGAAATACAGCCGCTCAAAGATCATGAAGGTGAAATCAAAATCACGGTGCTGGCCCAAATGGCCGAACAAGTTTACGGTGGTCGCAACATATTTTTTTACATCACACAGTTTGCAACATTCGGAATTTTGATTTTGGCGGCGAACACTGCATACGCCGACTTTCCGAGATTGTCATCGATTATCGCCAAAGATAACTACTTGCCTCGCCAATTGATGAATCGTGGCGACAGGCTTGTGTTCTCGAACGGAATTATTTTTCTTGGCGTAGCAGCAGGCATGCTCGTTATTGCGTTCGGCGGCATCGTCAACGCTTTGATCCCTCTATATGCAGTGGGTGTATTCACCGGTTTCACACTTAGTCAGTTCGGCATGCTGGTGCGTCATCGAAAGCTCAAAGAACCTGGTTGGCAGTTGCGTGCTTTCTTTTCGGGCGTTGGTGCACTGACAACTTTTTTTGTCGCTGGCATCGTCGTTGTAGTCAAGTTCACTGACGGGGCGTGGATTCCGGCGGTGATTATTCCAACGATGATGGCAATTTTCTTGGCTGTCAATCGTCACTACACACGAGTGAGATCGTTCTTGCAAATCGAAGAGGGTTATATCGCGCCGCGCCGAACTCACACGGTGATCGTGCTGGTTGGCTCAGTCAACAAAGGTGTGCTTCAGGCAGTGAAATATGCCGAGAGTTTGCGCCCGGACAGACTTCTTGCTCTTTCAGTTGTCGGGTCGCCAGAAGAAAAAATGAAACTCGGCGATGATTGGGCGAAATACGGCATGACCGCCGAACTCGAGACCTTAACCGACGATTTCAGAAACCTGACCGACACGATTCTGATGCATATCAACCGCATTGACGACGAGGACAGTGATGACATAATCACGGTTGTCATCCCCGAGTTCGTGACGGCGATTCGCTCGCAGTGGTTGCACAACCAATCGGCGCTGGCGATTAAAGCACGGTTGCTATATCGAAAAAATACCGTAGTCACCTCGGTGCCAATCGTTATTGAGTAACTAGCATTGCCGCTATATGAAAATCATTATTTCTGGTGCAAGCGGTCTAATCGGTAAACCACTAGTCGCTCGACTAAGAAAAAATAATCATGAAGTCATTCAGCTCGTGCGTCGCGCTGCTAAGTCTGGCGAAAGCCAATGGAATCCGGCAAACGGTTTAATCGACGCGAGTGTCATTGACGGCGCAGATGCCGTGATTCATTTGTCGGGTGCGGGCATTGGGGACCAGCGCTGGACGGCAAAATATAGACAAGAATTGCTCGATAGTCGCACCAAAAGCACGACACTCTTGGCAACGACGATTGCCAAGTGCGCCAAGAAACCGAGCGTGTTCTTGTCGGCTTCAGGCGTCGGCATCTACGGCCCACGCGGCGACGAACAATTAACCGAGCAGTCGAGTCATGGTGACAGTTTCTTGGCCGAAATTTGCAAACAATGGGAAGCCGCGACAAAACCCGCAATTGATGCCGGTGTGCGCACGGTCTTTTTGCGTACCGGCATTGTCTTGACACCATTGGGTGGCGCACTAAAAAAACAACTGCCCTTATTTAAGTTTGGCCTAGGCGGCAAGTTTGGCAACGGCAAACAATGGCAAAGTTGGATCTCGCTCGACGACGAAATTTCAGCGATCGAACATCTGTTGACAGCAAACATTTCGGGGGCCGTCAACTTGACTGCTCCGAACCCAGTGACGAACTCTGAGTTCACCAAAGCACTCGGCCGCACACTGCGCCGACCTGCGCTACTGCCGATTCCTAAATTTGGACCAAAACTTTTGCTGGGTAGCGAACTCGTCGAGAATTTGTTGTTCACTGGTCAACGAGTGATGCCAGTTGAGTTGCAGAAATCTGGCTTTGCATTTCAACACTCGACGATTGATGTTGCATTGCGAGCATTACTCAACAAATGAACCAACTGCCAACGCGCGTTGACGCGGTTGTCGTCGGCGCTGGCTTGGCGGGTTTGGCGGCCGCGCGACAGATAAAAAGTCATGGAAGATCTGTAATCGTGATCGAAGCACAAGACGGCGTTGGCGGTCGCGTGCGCACCGATAAAGTCGACGGTTTTTTGCTGGATCGTGGATTTCAAGTACTGCTGACTGCGTATCCCGAATTAAAAACTCAAATAGACATGAGTGCACTTGACCTGCAGATGTTCAGTTCGGGCGCACTCGTGATGCGCGACGGCAAAGCTTCGGTTGTGACCGACCCATTTCGCGAACCCAGAAGAGCCGCCGCAACAATTTTTGCGCCGATCGGTTCACTAAGCGACAAATTGCGTATTGCGGCATTGCGCTGGCGCGTGATGCATCGTGAAGAAGGCAAAATTTTGGACGGAATCGATATCTCGACTGTTGTTGCGTTGCGAAGCATGGGCTTTTCGACGACAATGATCGACCGCTTCTTTAGGCCGCTCTTTGGTGGCATTCAACTTGACCCCGAATTGCGCACCTCACGAAGAATGTTTGAAATTATTTTCAAATATTTGAGCGAAGGGCAAAGTGCTTTGCCGACGAACGGAATGAGTGCGATCCCTGAGCAGATGGCCAAACACTTGGGTGCTGAAAATATTTTTCTTGATACGCGAGCGACAAACATCGAACCCGGTTTCGTATCAACGGTAAATGCGCGCATCGAAACGAAAGCGATCGTCGTGGCGACTGATCAGCCGAGCGTCAGCGAACTTTTGCGAACTACTGAAATTGCTTCACGGGTCGCGGGATGCGTTTACTTTTCTGCCGACACACCGCCGACGCACGAGAAATTTGTTGTCCTCGACGGCACGGGCCAAGGCCCCGTGTTAAACGCAGCAGTATTGACCAATGTCGCGCCAAGTTATGCCCCACCCGGCAAGCATCTGATTGTCGCTGCGTTGCCTGGCATCATCACCGGTGATCTAGAGACAATGTCACGAGATCAACTTCGCACCTGGTGGGGACCTCAAGTCGATGCGTGGAGTCACATCAAGACATACCGCATTACTCATGCGGGGCCCGAACAACTGCCGCCATTTAATCCAAAACAAATAGTTTCACTGGGTAACGGCATGTTCGTTTGTGGCGATCATCGCGACACGGGGTCGATTCAAGGCGCGCTCTACTCGGGTCGACGCTGCGGTGACGCTGTGCTCGCCCATCTTTCGTAGCGACAATCTGTGTAGCGTCAAATCATGGAAAAAAACATTTCAAGTGTGGTCGATAAAAAAAGCAAACTAGTTTCGGCGAGCCACTTCGTGCCTGCAACGCCTAATGAGATTTTTGAACTGCTGGCAAACCCTGCGATGCACTCGGTTATTGACGGCTCTGGATCAGTTTTGGCGCCGAAAGATTCGGCCCCGCAAAGACTCTCGCTGAATGCAACTTTTGGCATGAGCATGAAAAAAGGTATGCCCTACAAAATCACGAACACAGTCGTTGAGTTTGTTGAAGGTAAGCAGATTGCATGGCGACACTTTGGCGGCCACATTTGGCGTTACATTCTCGAGCCAACTGCTGGCGGCACAACAGTCACAGAGCAGTTCGCATATCGCAATAGCAAATCACCGTTGATGCTTGAGTTAGCAGGATACGTAAAAAGCAATAACAAAGCGATTAAACAAACGCTGGTTAATTTGGCTGAATACTTTGCCGACAAAAAATAGACTGACTAGATGAAACTTCCGCAAGGTTTTGGTGCCTACGTCGTCAATATCGGCATTAAAGACACGACACAAGATCTGACTCTTGTTGTCGCTGAAAGTGTTTGCGCTGCTGCCGGAGTGTTTACACAAAGCCGTTTTGCTGGGCCAAGTGTCGTTGTCAGTCGCGAAAACATCGTCGACAATTCGGCTCGAGCCGTAGTTGTAATTTCGAAGAACGCCAATGTCGCCACTGGCACCGAAGGCATGAACAACGCGCGTGAGGTTGTAACAACTGTCGCTGCAAAAATTGGTTGCAGTGCACACGATGTGTTGATCGCTTCGACCGGCGTGATTGGTCGTCAGTATCCAATGAAAAATGTTCAGACAGGTTTGGCGGCGATACCCAACAAATTTGAAAACACTTCTGTCGAAGATGTCGCCCGCGGCATCATGACTACAGACACGGTGCATAAAACTGCCGAGGCAAATGTCGCTGGCTCAAAGGCACGTGTTGTTGGTGTGGCTAAAGGCGTCGGCATGATCGAACCCAATATGGCGACGCTGATCACGATGATGTTCACTGATGCCAATATCGACAAAGCGTCACTCGACCAGATTTTTCGTCGCGTGATTGACAAAACATTCAACTGTGTTTCTATTGATACAGATACTTCAACAAGCGATACGGCAATTATTTTGGCGAGCGGCAAAGCCGGCACGGTCGACGCTAAATCATTCGAGTCGGCGCTTTATGAAGTTGCGTTGTCGCTGACGAAGCAAGTGGCACGTGACGGCGAAGGTGCCGAAAAACTGATCGAGGTTTGTGTCGATGGCGCACGAGATATGCGCCAAGCAAAACTTGTGGCTAAATCAATAGTTAATTCGCCGTTGGTGAAAACAGCCGTGCATGGTGCCGACCCAAATTGGGGTCGAGTGGCAATGGCGATTGGCAAATGCAGCAGTGAACACGACATTGACGAGAATCAAGTTGTTATTCGCTTTGGTACCCAAGAGGTCTACCCGAGTTTTGTTGATGCTTCTGGACTTGCTGAACTGAGCAAATATATGCGCGGCGACACCGTGCGTATTCATGTCACGCTAAATACTGGCGCCGCCGATTGCACTGTCTGGGGCTGCGACCTGACTGATGGATATGTTCGAATCAACGCCGACTATACGACATAACTATTTAGTCAGCAGAACTGGTTGATCCACGAAAGAATCTCGGGTCGGTAAGTGAAAACCGATTTATATTGG
>CAMDEC010000031.1 GCA_945893395.1 Bifidobacterium breve | reverse complement strand
TTGGCAACCCTGTTTTACTGGTGGTTGTTGAAGCGAACCACGGTTGGTTTTGAGTTGCGCGCAACCGGGCTAAACAGTGATGCCGCAAAATACGCGGGCATGAAAACAAAAAGCCTGATGGTGATTGCGATGTTGTTTGCTGGCGGCTTTGCCGGCATGGCAGGTGCAACAGAAGTGCTCGGCACTTATGGCTATGCGTCAACAAGCCTTGCCGGCAATATTGGTTTTGATGCGATTGCCGTTGCGCTCTTGGGTCAGTCGTCGCCAATTGGCACATTGGTTTCAGCCCTGCTGTTTGGTGCATTGCAAGCCGGTGGTCGATCAATGCAGGCCAACACTGATGTGCCCGTTGATTTGATTATTGTTTTGCGCGCATTGATCGTGATGTTTGTTGCCGCGCCATTGCTCGTCAAAGCAATGTTTAGGGTCAAGTCACAAGTTGTCAGCCAAGGACAGACTTTCAGGGGGTGGGGCGGGTGAACACCGAGTTGATGGTTTCTGCCGAACAGAAGAAGCGCGCCCGAAATGTTGGCTTTGGTTATTTGGGATTAGCAGTAATTACGTTGGCAGTTTTTTCGCGCCGACCAGGTGACGCCGGTTTCAAACTTACCGAAGGCGGAACCTCGCTAACTTTGCCCGCACAGCAATTCGCCTGGATTTTTGGCATTGTCTTTGTTGCCCTCGCCGCAGCACAGTTGTTGCGAGGCTTCGGCAAACTTTCGAGTGTCGTGCTGGCGCTGGCGACTGCTGCATTTGTTTTAAGTTTCTTGTCATGGGCGACTGCGGGCGAGTCGTTCAGTTTGATTGGCATGTTGCAAGACACTGTCTCGCGCAGCGTGCCGATCACGCTCGGCGCGTTGGGTGGCATTCTGTGTGAACGAAGCGGAGTAATCAACATTGCAATTGAAGGCATGCTGTTGGCCGGTGCGTTCACTGGTGCGGTCGGCGCATCACTCACAAACTTGTGGCTTGGCACGATCATCGCAATGTTGACCGGTGTCTTTTTGGCATGGATACTCGCAGTGTTCTCAATTAAATATCGCGTAGATCAGGTGATCGTTGGCTTTGCGATTAACTTCTTCGCGCTCGGCATCACCTCGTTTTTGAGTTTTAGAGTTCTGGTGCCGAACCCCGACTACAACTCACTCGTGCCCGTGATGCCGATTTCGGTGCCGTTGCTTTCAAAGATTCCATTTATCGGCCAAATCTTTTTCGTGCAGACAATTTTTGTCTACTTCTCGTTTGCGGCCGTTGCGTTTTTAACCTGGGCGATGTATCGCACACGTTGGGGTCTACGCACGCGCGCGGCGGGCGAGTATCCGAAAGCCGCTGGCACGCTCGGCGTTGACGTCATCAAATTGCGCTATCGAAACTTGATGATCGCAGGCGCAGTCGCCGGTATTGGTGGCGCATGGTGGCCGATTGGCACCGTGGGCCGTTTCGATCAGAACATCACGGGTGGACGTGGCTTTATTGCTCTCGCCGCCGTAATTTTTGGTCGCTGGCACCCAATCGGTGCGTTCAGCGGCGCAATGGTTTTCGCCTTGGCCGAAGCGGTGCGATTGAAGATTGGCAACTTCGACACCGGCATTCCAAGTGAGTTCTTGCTGATGGCGCCGTATCTCGTGACGCTTGTTGTCGTCGCGGGCTTCGTTGGTGCAAGTCGGGCACCCAAGGCTGCTGGCCAGCCCTACGACGAACAGTAAATCTATTTAGCGAACTATTTAGCCAACTATTTAGCCTGGGGTCGAAACGCTGTCAGGCCGTTTGTCAGTTCGAGTCGCGGGCCATTGATCAAGTCAATGCAATAAGGCACTGCAGGCATCACTGCATCGAGACATTCGCTAATTGAGGATGGCTTGCCCGGCAAATTAATAATCAGCGAAGAGCCTCGAATTCCGGCTGTTTGACGCGACAAGATAGCCGTCGGCACGACCTTGAGCGAGGTCGCACGCATCAACTCGCCAAAACCTGGCATTATTTTTTCGCAAACTTGTTCTGTTGCCTCGGGGGTGACATCGCGAACTGCAGGGCCTGTGCCGCCGGTCGTCACGATTAGGCAGCAATTTTCGACGTCGGCGAGTTCGCGCAATGTGGCGGCAACTAATTCGATTTCGTCAGCGACGATACGCGCGACGGGTTGCCACGGGTTGGCGAGATGTTTGGTAAAATATTCGTGAATCGCAGGACCACCTAAATCTTTGTAGACACCTGCAGAGGCCCGATCTGAAACTGTGACGATGCCAATTTTCGCTGGCGAGGTTTTGTTTTCGGTCATTGACAACTACCAAAAAAGATTTTGTGGGTCGTTGTATATTTTGCCGCGCGATGCTTTGCGCACGATTGATTTGTAGATTTGTCGCAAGCCGAAGCGAAAGCCTGTGAGTGAGCGGGCCGTGAACGAAGTTGATCTAAGTCTCTCGATCGACTCACGTAAACTGCGCAGCATTGCAGCTTCAGTTGTGGTGAGGATCAGTGGCTCAATGCTTGCAGGAAACGCGCGGGTAGCGAAACCGAAAGTCTGATAATCCATTTCATAAACCGCTTGCAGGCGATTAGCGGTGTGTTGGTCGCAAACTTGTTCTAGTTTGATGCCAAAACCGACATTGTGTCGCTCGAGATTAAGCGATGTGTCAGCACGACGATTGATCTCGTCTACAAGTTTTTGCATCTCGGCTGGTTGTTCAACTCGAACCGCCATGTTGTAGTTGAACTTATCTGGATGCACGATATG
Source organism: Bifidobacterium breve (assembly GCA_945893395.1). Taxonomy (GTDB): domain Bacteria; phylum Actinomycetota; class Acidimicrobiia; order Acidimicrobiales; family Ilumatobacteraceae; genus BACL27. The sequence continues at coordinate 15,601 of CAMDEC010000031.1, read as the reverse complement.
ACTCTGCGGCAAAAAATGATGATCTTCCATGAACTCGTCGGTGTGCACAGAAATCAACTTGGCGAACAGTGCGAAACCGGCTGTGACATTGATTCGACCGTCGACTATTTGGTCTTGACAAAGTTCATTGACTTTGTCTGGTGTGCCGGGTGCTCGAGAGAAAATGCGATTTTCCCAGGCTGAATAGGCGCGGGCGAGTGGGTCGCGAGTGGCGTAAACGCGCAGCCAATCCGGTGAATTTAAGATTTCGTCTATCTGTGCGGCGCTCATGTCGATGAGTTTCGTCAAACCGCTGATGCCAATGTCGTGGATTGTTTGTGAGCGCGCTATGTGAGGCGCGATAAGTTGGTCGAGTCGTGCTTGATTGTAAGTGCCACTGGCTTTGGCGAGCAAGGTTTTGATGCTGCTGCAGGCGACTTTGGTAGTCGGGCAATACATGATCTTTAGTTTTGGCGCGACAAGCGGAAAGCCCGCGTAAGGCTTTAACGGAAAGTCTTTTTCGCTTACCATATTGGCGCGCTCGATTTCATTTGCCGGCTTTCGTCAACAAATTCGCCATGATCATTGCGACCGACTGTTCGAGAGATTCTTTGTTTGCGCCGACTAGAACCTCGGGCGATTTTGGCGCTTCGTAAACACTGTCGACGCCGCTGAGACCGGTCATCGCCCCGCTGCGTACTTTGGCATACAAGCCTTTGGTGTCGCGTCGCTCACACTCTTCAATTGGCGTGGCGACGTGCACTTCGACGAATCGCAAATTGTTTTCGGTGTGAATCTTTCTTGCGTGTTCTCGTGAGGCGATAAACGGCGAAATGATCGGCACGATTGCGACGATGCCAGAATCGGCAAACAGGCAAGCAACCTCGGCGACTCGGCGAATGTTTTCGGCACGATCGGTGTCGCTAAAGCCGAGACCAGCGTTAAGCCCATGGCGCAAGTTGTCGGCGTCGAGAATGTAAGCGAGTCGACTCGTGTTCAGCAGTTCGCGAGCAAGTTCGTTGGCGATCGTCGACTTTCCTGAGCCGGATAGCCCGGTGAGCCAGACAGTTGCGCCAGAAAGGCCGTGCTTGTTCCAGCGTTGAGTGCGACTGATTAGTGGTTCGTGCCAGACAGGTTTAGTCATTATTTTTACTCACGTGTGTTTATAAGTTTAGGCTCGGGAAGTTTACGAGCGCGGTGAGAGCAACATGCCGGCTGCAGCGGTTTGGCCCGAGGCCTCATCGATCAAAATAAACGAACCAGTAGAGCGATTTTGGTGGTAGTCGTCAAAGAACAATGGGCTGGTCGTATGCAGTGTGACGCGACCAATTTCGTTGAATTTTAGTTCTTTGATATCTGTCTCGCGGTGCAGATTTGAGATGTCTAATCGATAGAGGACATTAGAAACTTTGCCGCGGACAAGTTTCGTGGTGTGTTTGAGCGAATATATTTTGTCAATTTGTAACGGTGCGGCGTCATCCATCCAACACAGCATTGCCTCAAGTTCTTGCGAAGATCTTGGCCTGTTGTGTGGGCGACAAATCATGTCGCCGCGGGTGATCGACAAGTCATTGGCCAATAAAATTGTTACGGCTTGACCAGGTTCGGCTTGAGTGAGGGGGCCATTGGGCGAGTCGATGCCGGTGATCGTGCTGGTTAAGCCTGACGGCAAAACCATGATGTCATCGCCGACGCGCAATACACCACCAGCAACGCGACCCGCGTAGCCGCGGTAGTCAGGTTTGTCTGCGCGTTGCGGGCGAATAACAAACTGCACGGGAAAGCGTGTGTCGATGCGGTTCTCGTCGCTGGCGGTGTAGACATTTTCGAGATGGTGCAACAGCGTCGAGCCTTCGAACCACGGCATATTTGCTGAGCGACTGACGACATTGTCGCCAGCGAGCGCGCTGATCGGCAAGAAAGTTACATCGCGCAAGTCGAGGCGCGAGGCGAAGTTTTCAAACTCGTTGCGAATTTTATTAAATGCTTCAGCGTCGTAGTCGACGAGGTCCATTTTGTTGACGCAGATCACGAGATGGGGCACGCCCAGCAGTGAGACGAGCAAACTATGGCGTCGCGTTTGTTCGACGACGCCGGTGCGGGCATCGACTAGCACGATCGCCAAATCGGCATTTGACGCACCTGTGATCATGTTGCGCGTGTATTGAGTATGGCCGGGGCAATCGGCGATTATAAAACTGCGTTTTGGCGTGGCGAAATATCGATACGCGACATCAATCGTGATGCCTTGTTCGCGTTCAGCGCGCAGACCGTCGGTGAGAAGCGACAAGTCGACATAGTCGTCGCCGCGGCGCTTGCTTACGGCTTCGATATGTTCGAGTTGGTCTTCGAAAATGCTCTTCGAGTCGTAAAGCAGGCGACCGATCAAAGTTGATTTGCCGTCGTCAACTGAACCGACGGTGGCAAAGTGCAGGCGTTGCATTAGAAGTAGCCCAACTTTTTTCGGTCTTCCATGCCCGCTTCTGAAATTCGGTCATCTGCGCGAGTAGCGCCACGCTCGGTGATGCGAGCAACCGAAGTTTCGGCGATCACTTGCTCGATTGTCGTGGCTGATGATTCAATGGCTGCTGTGCAGGTGGCGTCGCCAACGGTGCGGAAGCGAACGAGTTCTTCGCTAACTGTTTCGCCGTCTTCGGGCTTCAAGAACGGTGACACTGCCATCCACATATTGTCGCGGCGAAACACCTGGCGACGATGCGCGTAGTAAATGCTCGGTAGGTCGATGTTGTAGTCGCTGATGAATTGCCAAATATCTAGTTCGGTCCAGTTCGAGATTGGAAAAATTCTAAAGTGTTCGCCGGCTTTGTGGCGACCGTTATATATTCCCCAGAGTTCAGGTCTTTGTGTTTTTGGATCCCATTGGCCGAAAGCGTCGCGGTACGAGTAGACGCGTTCTTTGGCGCGGGCGCGTTCTTCGTCGCGGCGCGCACCACCGAATACGGCGTCGAATTTGTGCTCCTTGATCGAGTCGAGCAGCGTCACAGTTTGCAACGGGTTGCGGCTGGCGCGTGGACCAGTTGCATCTTGAATTCGACCCGCGTCGATTGAGGCTTGCACCGAACCGATAATTAATTGCACATCCAGGTCACGCACCGCGCGGTCGCGAAATTCGATGACTTCGGCAAAGTTGTGACCCGTGTCGATGTGCATCACCGGGAACGGCACGCGAGCGGGGCTAAACGCGCGCGCGGCGAGGTGCAACATCACGACTGAATCTTTGCCACCCGAGAACAACATCACTGGGCGTTCGAATTCGGCGGCGACTTCGCGAATGATCGTGACCGACTCGTCAATCAGGCTGCGCAATGCTGATTTCACCCTATTAAGACTAGGGCTTTGGCGAGAGCCGAGATAGTCACGACCGTGCAATAGTCACAGCGCCGATGCCTATTAATGAACGGCTTGATAAACGGCGCGGGCAATTAGTGTGTCGTGAGAGGAAATTCGTGTCACGACTTACAAAAGCAAGTTCAAATCAAGAAATTTTGGCCGTGCTCAACGAGACAGCAGATGCCGTCGGCGTTGTTTTACGAGCGAACACAGATTGGTCGCTGTCTGGTTTGCGTGACACACAATATTCAGTTGATTTACGAGCCGATGCCGCGGCGCTCGAAGTGTTGACGAATGCTGGTGTTGCGATTTTGTCCGAAGAAAGTGAAATCACTGGCGTGTTCGGTGATGATGATATTTGTGTCGTAATCGATCCACTTGATGGGTCGACAAATGCCAGCCGCGGTGTGCCATGGTTTGCAACTGCACTGTGTGCGATCGACAAAAACGGCATGCGTGCGGGGCTTGTTGTTAATCAGGCGACGAGAAATGAAAGTTACTGGGCGACTGCCGGCGGTGGTGCGTTTCATAATGGCGTGGCGATGCGCCCGAGCGGTTGTGTTGACTTGAGTAAAGCGATTGTCGGCATTTCGGGTATACCTAAACAGCGACCGAAGTGGGCGCAGTTTCGCGCACTTGGCGGGGCGGCGCTTGACATCTGTTTGGTTGCTGACGGCGTGCTCGATGCGTGGATTGATTTCAATCAGCATGGCGTTTGGGACTATTTGGCGAGTGCTCTGATTTGTCAAGAAGCTGGTGCGCAAATCGTTGAGCACCAAGATCGCAGTTTGGTTGTGCACGAGCACGGCCAGCGTCGTACGCCAATCGTCGCCGCGACACCCGAATTACTGGTTAGCGTTCGCCAAGTTCGCGCCCAACAGTAAGTGGATGAACTCTATATGTCGCCTGACGATGTTTCTTATTTGTCTGAGAATGGTATTGAATCTGGCACACATGGTCTTTCGCATGAGTCGCTAGCAAACTTGCCTGTCAAAGACCAGGTAAATGAATTAACAAAGTCATTTCAATTCTTGGATACTGTGACTGATTTGAGAACGAATCGGTTGATTGCATATCCATTTGGCTCCGACTCTGAAAAGACACTAGAAATCGCAAGAAGTCTTGGGGTAAAAATTGGCGTTGTCTACCGAGGCGCAAAATTGGCTGAATTAAGTAACGATGCATTAGAACATCTTGAACTAGATCGCATTGACATAATGTTTTTTGACAAGTTCATGAAAGGAGAATTTGATTGAGGTCGTTGAGGTGAAAATTTTGGTGGTTGTGGCGCATCCTGATGATGTTGATTTTGGTTCTGGCGGCACGGTTGCAACTTGGATCGCAGGGGGCCATGAAGTTGTTTATTGTCTCGTGACCGACGGTCAGGCTGGCGGGTCAGACAATACAGTCACTCGCGAACAAGTCGCAAAAACACGCCGACTCGAGCAGACTGCTGCCGCCAAGATACTCGGTGTCACCGAATTGCATTGGCTTGGATTTCAAGACGGCACGGTCATCGCCGATCTCAATTTGCGTCGCGAGATCAGCGCCATAATTCGAATCGTTAAACCAGATCGGGTGCTGACTCAATCTGCTGAACGCAACTACAGTCGAATCTACGCAAGTCATCCAGACCATCTGGCAACTGGTGAAGCCACAATTTGCGCGATTTACCCTGATGCTCGAAACGAGTTTGCCTTTCCTGAATTACTTAGCGAGCGCGGGTTGGCACCGCATGTCGTGCCTGAAACTTGGATTATGGCTGGTCCTGATCCGAATCATTTTGTAGACACAACCGATGTGTTGGATAAAAAGATTGCCGCATTACTTTGTCACGAAAGTCAGCATCCTGACCCGGCTGGTTTGCCTGCGCGTGTGCGTAGCTGGGGCGAGATAATTGCCAAGGCAGGTGGGTTGCCCGCAGGTCGCACCGCTGAAGTATTTCTAGTTGTTGACACTAAGTGAATTGACAACGTAATAAAAGTTTCCTGTAGAAGCAGTACGGGCGTGATCACAATCGCACGACGGTCGTTGTCATCTACCCATAAAGTATAGAGATGACGCGCAAGCCGTATAGCCCGATTGGATTTCTCGAGCGGTTTGTGGCGCTTCAAGTGCGCGCGGCTGGTCTGGTTTTTGGTGCCGCCGTGTTGGGTGTGGTGCTCGCAACTTTCGGCGATTATTACGTACACAACAATTTCACCGAGTTGGTCAGCGAGATCGCGATCGGCGGTTTCTTTTTGCTTGTTGGTCTCGAACTGCGGCGCGAATTCGCGAGCGGCAGTTTGTCGGGTTCGACACTAAAAGTTGCACTCGCGGCAACTGTTGGCGGCATGGCGGTGCCAGCTCTAATTTTTGTTTCGTTTGCGCCTGAGGCGGCGCGCAACGGTTGGGTTGCCGTTGTCGCAACGGATATCGCGCTCGCAGCAGCAGTTACGGCACTCGGTGGGTTTAGAAACAAAGTGCGTGTGTTGCTATTGACTGTTGCCGTGCTCGACGATCTCGGTGGAGTCTTGGCTCTGGCGACAACGGGTAAGAGCCCTAAACTTTTGTTTATCGCCGCGGTTGTGGTTGTCGTCGCCCTGTTTGCTTGGTCGATTCGCAAATTCAATTTTGGTGCGTTTTTCACGCTGGCGACGACGGCGCTCGTTGTGACGTTGATGTTGAAGGCGGGAATGCATCCGTCACTTGGCGCGTTCGCCGTTGGTTTTGTGGTGCCGCACTTCGACCCCGACAATCCATCGGTGGCTGAACGAACCGAAGAAGCAATTCACCCTTATGTTGCGGCGATTTTCTTGCCACTGTTTGTGTTTTTGCACACGCTGATTCCGGTGCGAATACCTGACGGCGCACCTGCCAACTTAATTTTGACCACAATCGTGGCGATCGTAATTGGAAAAACTGTAGGCATCGGCGGGGTGCTCATGGTGACGCGCAAGATATCCAATATTTCGATCTTTGAAGCGCTCGCAGTTGGTTTTGCCGCCGCCGCAGCGTTGACAGTTGCATTGATCGGTGTCGACGCGACGCTGGCCGATTCGATTTATGAAGATGTCGTCGGGCTTGGCATTCTTGGCGCAACGGCGATTGCGGTTGTGCTCGGCATCATGGCGGGACGCCTCGCAAAGGCACAATTCACGAATCAAAATAAAGATTGACCCACAAAAAACAGGCATAAGGGCGCCGAAACTTGCTCGCTTTCGGTGTGTTATTGTCTCGTTGTGCCAATAGGCGCAGCAATAACACATCGGACTTATGCGTGACGCATAGGGGGGGGAGCACAGCAAATGAGGAAAAGGCATATCAAGAGTTTTGCATTAGCAACAGCGGCAGTCTTCGGGCTGCTTGCATGTGGCGGGAGCGACACAGCAACGGAAGAAACCGCTGCGGAAGAAACCGCTGCGGAAGAAACGGAAACAACTGATGCAGCGACAGACTACAGCGCATTAAGGGTTGCGATCGTTTACGTCGGTGTCCCAGATGACAAAGGCTGGACATACCAACATGAACAAGGTGTTCTTGCACTTGAATCAGAACTCGGCATTGAAGTAAAGCGCGTCGAGAATGTTCCTGAAGGCGACGAAGCCGAAGCGATAATGGAAGGCCTTGCTGCCGAGGGTTACAACTTAATTTTTGCAACCTCTTTTGGCTACGGAACTCCTATGGCTCGAGTTGCTGTCAGGCATCCAGACGGTTGCTTCCAGTGGGCAACCGGCGCAAAGTTCCTTCTCACCACAGACATGGGTGGAGAATATGCGACATTCGGTGACATCCCGGCAAACTTGGGCACGTACTTCGGTGCTGCTGAAGAGGCTCGTTACTTGAGTGGTATCGCAGCAGGAAAAGCAAGCCCAACAGGCAAGCTTGGTTATGTTGCTGCGTTCCCAATTCCAGAAGTTATTCGCGGAATCAATGCGTTTACGCTTGGCGCGCAGTCTGTTAACCCAGGCGCAACCGTTCAAGTTTCGTGGACAAAGACATGGTTCGGACCAGATACCGAAAAGGAATCTGCAGAATCACTGCTTGCAGCAGGCGCTGATGTACTTGCAATGCACCAGGACACCACAGCAACAGGCCTTGCAGCCGATGCGAAGGGTGCCAAGTGGGTTGGCTACAACAGCGATGTCGCTGAAGCAGCACCAAACGCATGGCTCACTGCTCCAACATGGAACTGGGGTCCGTATTACATTCAGACCGCAAAGGCCGTTGCAGGTGGCACATGCCCATCCGACGAGTACTACGGTTCGATGGCAGACGGAATGGTCACACTTGGTTCGTTCGGCTCATCAGTTGATGCCGATACCCAAGCAATGATCACCGAGAAGGCCGCGGCAATCATTGACGGATCGTTCGCACCTTTCACAGGTCCAATCATGGATCAGGACGGTAAAGAGGTTGTTGCTGCTGGCGTAAGGCCGGAGTTGCTCGATTTACTCGGAATGAGCTATTTCGTTAAGGGAGTTATCGGTTCTCCAAAGGGCTGATCTCGACAATGAGTAACACCTCTCACGAGGTTGCACAGGGGCCGCACCACACGAGTGGTGCGGCCCCTACTGCACTCTCAGCACATTCAATCGACAAGAAGTTTCCAGGCGTGCTCGCCAATGATTCTGTTGATTTTGACGTGCGAGCGGGTGAGGTGCACACGCTATTGGGCGAGAACGGGGCGGGTAAAAGCACACTTGCTGCTGTGTTGTGTGGCCTATATCAACCCGATGCGGGCTATCTCATCCGTAACGGAAAGCGCATTAATTTGTCTTCGCCACGCGCCGGTTTGCAACATGGAATTGCAATGGTGCATCAACACTTTCGCTTAGTGGATCGATTTACTGTCTCGGAAAATGTGATCTTGGGTAGTCGCGACTTGCCATATCGACTCATTCGTCGCGAGATTGATGAGAAAGTTGCAGCAGTTGCCGAGTCATATGGTTTGCCAATCGATCCTGAAGCAATAGTCGGAACTTTGTCGGTTGGGCAACGACAACGAGTCGAAATTGTGAAGGCCCTGTATCAAGGTGCAGAAATTTTGTTGTTAGATGAGCCGACCGCGGTATTAGTTCCATCTGAAGTTGAAAAACTCTTCGAAAATGTGCATGCGATGACTGCTGCAGGCAAGTCAATTGTATTTATTAGTCACAAACTTGGGGAAGTCGTCGAGATTTCTGACCGTATCACCGTGTTGCGCAATGGACGAGTGACGGGCCATGTGTCTGGCAGAGGTACCACTGATACGAAGGAACTCGCTCGGCTGATGGTCGGTCGCGACATTGAACTGAATTCGCAAAGGGCGACGCACGCGATGGGCCACGAGGTCTTGCAGATTCGCGATCTGTCGTTGGATGTCGATGATGTTGCAGTGCTCACCGACATTTCGTTCAATGTGCGTGCTGGTGAGATGGTGGGAATCGCTGGTGTTGCAGGCAACGGTCAACGCGAACTTGCCGACACCATTGCCGGACTGATATCACCAACGAGTGGCTCGATCACTATCTCTGGTGCAATGACGACCGATCGTGGTCCTATTGCGGCTCGCGAGGTTGGGTTGGCCTATGTGCCAGAAGATCGTCTCGGCGTGGGTCTTGTACCTTCAATGTCAATTATTGACAACTTATTGCTCACCCGAAACCGACAAACAGTTGTTGATCGTTTTTCGGTGCGTCCTGAAGCCACCCGATTAATCGAGCAATTTGAAATTAAAGCCAATGGCCCAGACCATTTGGCTCGCAAACTCTCTGGTGGCAACGCGCAGAAGGTGCTTTTGGCTCGCGAACTCTCTGGTGGACGCACGGCCACAAGGTTGCTTGTCGTGTGTTCACCAACCCGCGGGCTCGATGTGGGGGCTATCGAAACTGTGCGCCGAATACTTAATGATGCGCGCAGCGCTGGTCAGGCGATATTGCTCATCTCGGAAGACCTGGACGAAGTGCTTTCTCTCTCTGATCGCGTTCTCGTTCTCTATCGCGGAGCAGTGGTGCACGAAGCTCTGGGAGAAGCCGCCGAACTCTCACAAGTTGGTGCGGCAATGGCTGGTCTCTCAAGTCAGAGTCACTGATGATGCACATTCCATTTCGGGTTGTATTCGAACAACGGGGCGAGACTCCGCGTCGTTTATCTCTGATCGTTCCTCTTGTATCGGTACTCGCAGCGTTGTTTTTTGGTGCGTTGTTTTTGCTCGCTACTGGCTATTCGGTGTTTGATACATACACAAATATGTTCAAAGGTGGTTTTGCCTCGTTTAACGGCATCACCGACACCCTTGCTTTGTCAACCGTGCTGATTTGTACAGGCGTCTCCGCAGCGTTTGCTTTTCAGATGAATCTTTACAACATCGGTGGCGAAGGTCAACTGTATCTGGGTCTGATTGGTGGTGCATGGGCTGGCATCGCACTTGGAGACCACCTGCCAAGTCTGATCATGGTGCCTATTTTGCTGATCTGTGGTGCATTGGCGGGCGCAGCATGGATCTTTGTTCCTGCGCTTGTGCGTTCTCGATTGGGTACGAGCGAAATAGTTTCAACATTGTTGTTGACATATATTGGCGCGAGTCTGATCAAGCATGTGATCTATACGCCCGGCAGTTTCTTTCGCAACCCGAACACGTCATTTCCGCAGGGCAGAAGGGTCGCCGATTCTGCGTCACTCGACAGCTTCGGGAGTTCGCGTCTATACCCAACATTTTTTGTCGCTGTTGTGGTTGCTGGTGCTTTGTACTGGGTGGTCAAGCGCACAGAGTTTGGCTATCGCATCAACGTAATCTCAGACTCTCCGCGGGCCGCGCACTATGCGGGCATAAATTCTCGGCGCACCACGATGATGGTGATGTCGATCTCGGGAGCACTATCTGGTCTGGCTGGCGCGATGCTCATCGTTGGCCCATACGGCAAGATCGAGCCAAGCATTATTACGCTCGGTTACGGCTACGCGGGCATTGTCGTCGCGGCTCTTGCGCGAAACAATCTTGCTGTGATCATCATCAGTGGTATTTTGTTTTCAGGTTTGCGTGTCGGCGGAAATAATCTGCAGGTGACAACCGATACACCAATCCATATTGGTGTGATGTTGCAGGGGGCGATTCTTTTGTTTGCGCTCGGCGGCGAGGCATTTCGTCGTTACCACATCCATATTGTGCGTACTCAGACACAACCAAATATAAAGATGTCAGCATGAACGACAACATTTGGATTCTGATGTCGGCTGATGCAATTGCAATCGCAACGACTCTGATCCTTGCTGGGCTTGGTGCGCTCTTCACTGAACGCGCTGGGGTGCTCAACCTGGGAATTGAGGGCATTCTGCTCGCATCAGCAGTCAGTTCGTTTCTGGCTGCAGATGCATCGGGGAGCATTTGGCTTGGTCTTGTTTTCGGTGCATTGATCGGCGCCATCCTTGCATCAGTGCACGCGGTTCTTTCAGTTGTTTTTAGGGCGAATCAGATTGTCGCGGGTTTGGCACTCGTAATTTTCGGTACTGGCTTGGCAAACTTCTTGGGAAAACCGGCAGAGGGCAAGACAATCAACACGGTGATCGAACCACTTTCGTTTGGCTCACTCAGCGATATTCCTGTGATTGGGCCAATTGTCTTTGGACAAGACATCATTACCTACAGTGCAATCTTGTTGGCAATTGTCTCTTCTCGCTATTTGTTCAGCACTCGACCTGGTCTTGAGTTGCGAGCAACGGGGGACGATCCGGCAACGGTCGATGCCCAAGGTCTTTCGGTCGCTCGAATCCGCATTCGCTACACCATGTTTGGGGGAGCACTTGTTGGTCTTGGTGGTGCATGGCTGATGCTTGCCCAAAGTGCGGGTTGGCATCAAGCAGCAACGACAAACGGTCTCGGCTGGATTGCACTTGCGCTTGTTGTATTCGCGGGCTGGAGACCGATGCGCATTATTTTCGGCGCTGTGTTATTTGGTTTCACGTTGCAATTGCCATTCACATTGCAAGCCGAACAGATTACGTTCATCCCCTCGGCATTCTTGGAAATGCTCCCGTATTTAGCGACACTGATTGCTTTGATTGCATTGAGTCGTCCAGGTAGTCGCAATTTGTTGGGTGCGCCTCGGTCACTTGGTTCGCCGTTCGTTCGCGACGAGCGTTAAGCAACCATTCGATTAACTCGGCTTAGTGCCAATACATGGGCGTTGGATCTACGCCAAAACGTGCAATATCGCTATAGGATTACGCTTCCGTTTAGCGGGCGTTTAGCTCAGTTGGCTAGAGCATCTCCCTTACAAGGAGAGGGTCGGGGGTTCAAGTCCCTCAACGCCCACCAATTGTTTTGTTGGGCCTTAGCATTCGAGTGAGTTTTGCTAAGTTTCAGATCATGAGCCAGCATGAGGCATATCGCGGCAAGCGGATTGTTGTTACTGGTGCAGCGTCGGGTATCGGTCGACAGACGACCGAGTTTTTGCTGGCGGCGGGGGCAAATGTGATCGCACTCGATCGCAACCCTAGCGATCTGAAAGTTGCGCAATTTATTTCAGTTGACTTCACGCAACCTGAGACGATAACCACAGCCGTCGAACAGATAGACACTGAAATCGACGTGCTGTTGAACATCGCCGGTGTGCCCGGCACGGTCGACCCCGAAGTCGTGATCCGCGTAAATGTTCTCGGCTTGCGCATGCTGACACAACTTTTGATTGAACGCATTCGCCGAGGTGGTTCGGTGACGCACGTGGCGTCAATTGCCGGCGCACAATGGGCGGCAAATTTGGATGAAGTGCAACGCCTGCTGGCAACACCTGACTACGACAGCGGTGTCGACTGGGTGCGAGACCACCCGATGAACAGCAAGCGTGCGTATGACTTTTCTAAAGAATGCGTGATTGTGTTGGCCAAGCAGCAAGGCATGTGGCTACGCGAGCGAGGTGTGCGTGTCAACACCGTGAGCCCGGGCCCAGTAGAGACACCGATCTTGCAAGATTTTCGTGACTCGGTTGGACCGATAATAGATTTGGTGACTCGCGAAACTGGTCGCAATGCAACGGCGACAGATATTGCTCGGGTGATTTTATTTCTGTCCGATCCAACTCTTGAGTGGCTGAACGCCACAGATGTGCAAGTTGACGGAGGTTTTATGAGCGGCCTTGTCGGCGGCTGGGTTAAACTTGATTGAGTTATGAGCGCAAAATCAACAAATCAGTTGGCGGGGCAGCGAGCGTTCATTACTGGTGGGGCGAGTGGCATTGGCGCAGAGATGTCGCGTCGATTCACACGCGAAGGCGCAACAGTCGTCGTCGCCGACATCAACGACACGCTCGGCAAACAAGTCGCGGTTGAAGTCGGCGGCGAATATGTTCATCTCGATGTAACTGACTCTCAAGCATGGGATAAATTAATTCCAACATTTGAGTCGTTTGACATTGTTTGTCTTAACGCTGGTGTTGCGACACATCAAAATGTGATTGGCAATCTTTCGACTTATCCGCTTGAAAAACTTGACAACGATGCGTATCAACGAATCATGAGCATCAACGTTGACGGCGTCGTATTTGGCGCGCGAGCAGTTATCCCTGGCATGGTTGCAAAAAAATCTGGACACATATTGGTGACAGCGTCACTTGCGGGCATAATTCAGATTTCGCCAGACCCTGTTTATGGATTAACCAAGCACGCCATGGTCGGCTTCGTGAAGTCTCTCGGGCCAGCACTTGAGCCACATGGGGTGTGCATCAGCGCCTTGTGCCCCGGGTTTCTCGACACGCCATTGGTTAGTGAACTTGCACGTGAATACGCAAAACTTTTCAGTATGGGCGTGATGGATGTTTCAGTTGCTGGCGATTTGGCAATGCGCGCGCTAACCGAACGCATTGCAGGTTCGCAATGGGTAGTGATTGCGGGTCAGCCAATTTCGCAATACATTCAGGCTCAACCGTTCGTCTAGAAAATAATTAGTGATCAAGAATTCGGCAACAACAATCTATTTTGCTCGGAGAGTTTCGCCATAATCGAGTAGAAATCGCATCTGGGCAGTTGGTCTGTAAAGAGATCTAATGCTGTGAATCCAAGTCCGATTGCTTGTTCGCCACTTGAAAGCAAGTTGACTATTTCGCGGGGGATATCTGGCATTGACGAAGCTAATGCATCTCGCGACGATATAAGACTTTCTTTGAATTTGGTTCTTGTCGGCAAATGATTTCGTGATGCAATCAGACACTCAAGTCGAAAATCGAGCCATTGCCGACGACCTGGCATCAAACCTAAAGCAAAACTGTTTCCTAATCCTCGGTCGGCGCGATGTTGAGATTCTGCAATCCGGTTTCCTTCTCGATTAATTCCTGAGGCGTAGGCGAGAGTCATTTGCATTGCGTCGTCAGTAAGTTCTTCTTTGTTTTCGTAGAGGTTATACAGCGACCCATTTGATAATCCAGATTTGCGCACGATGCGCGAAATAGTTGCCCGCGAATAACCCGAAGCAGCAACCACTTGTCCGACTGCAATGATTAGTGCATCGCGCACAGGGTTGCCTGTTTGAATTTCAAATAATTTCGGCAGAGGCAGATCTGGTGGGCGGGTCAGCGGCTCAGCACGTCTAGCAGCCGTCACCGCATTGCGAACGCCGCCGGCAATAGCCAGCCAATCCGAGTTTGAACCAAGTACAAATGCGCGCATCGCAGTGCCGATTGATGCCGATAGTCCGAGTGCTACTGCGGCATTATTGATCTCGGGGTTCGCTTGGTTTAATCCGAATTCGTTGAACCACGTTGAGACTTCTGGTATAACAACTTCGCCGATCGAGTTATTGCGTTTGGCGACGACTAGAAATTCGACGCCTAACTTAGATATCTCATCCGGATTTTCGAAATCAGCCTTGATAGTCGCCTCACCGTCGATGCTGAGGTGGGCATCATATATATAGTCAACTCCGCGTTGCAGTCTCTGCTTAAACGGCTGTTTAACTACCTGCTCCCAAAGAGCGATTGCCATTTCGTCGGCGTCTTCAAAACGGCTATAAATCGACCCAGTTGAAAGCCCACAGAGTTTGGCAACACTGCCGGCGCTAAGTTCGTCAAGCCCCACTTTGGTGGCATTTTTTCGCACCGCATTAAGCACCTTGGCTGAGTTAGCCAGAGATCTAGCCGATTTGGCTCTACGGGCAATGGGTGGGTTAGGAGGCATCAGTGAACTCTCGAATTCTATAAGTTTTGCTATTTGCTATACCGATTTTTAGAGTGTAATGTCTATTCTTAATAGGTATAGCGAATATTCTTAACAAATTATATTTTAATCAAAATTCGTTGGGGTATATATGAGTCGCAAATTATCAGTCCTAATCGCAGGATTACTTTTTGCATTGTTGCCAGTGGCTCCAGCCCTCGCAGTGGTACCGACTGCAACATTTTCTATTGCCAATAATGCGACCAATGTTGCGATCGGCGCAAATATCGTAATCACTTTTTCGCAAACTGTTACGGCCGGTACAAGTGGCTCAAACGCTGTAACAATCGCGCCACCAGCACCAGGTGTCCTGATTACTATTCCAGCCAACGACGCTCAGGTAAGTATCAGTACAAACGTGGTGACGATAAATCCGACTAGTGATTTGACGGCATGCACTCAATATTCCTTGAACGTACAAAGTGCAGCGTTCGCGAATTCAGGCGATTTTTATCTTGGCACAAGCACGGCAATTCAATTCACCACTCTGGCCTCTGGCGGCGGGGCTTGCCCGACTGTCGTGAGCGTTAGTTCTACAACTGCGAATGGTTCGTACAAGGCTGGAAGTGCGATTATTCCGATTCAAGTGACGTTTAGTCAAGCCGTGACTGTCACCGGTGTTCCAACTTTGGAATTAGAAACTGGCGTCACTGATCGTCTTGCCACATATTTTTCAGGTTCGGGCACACTAGTTTTGACTTTCAATTACACAATTTCAACTACTACAAACCTAGACACGTCTGCAGATCTTGACTACAAAGCTACGAACTCGCTTGTTCTTGCTGGTTCGCCGGCAGCAACAATTAAGAACGCTGCCGGCGATAACGCGGTGTTGACACTTGCCGCACCCGGTGCGTTGAATGTTGGTTCGCTGGCGAACAGTAATAACATCGTGATTGACAACACGGCACCTACAGCGTCGGTTGCGACTGCAACGGTAGGAAGCACTCAAAATGCGGTTGCACAAAGCACCGAAGTGGGCACCGTATTTTTAGTCAAGAGCACTAATGCGACACCGATAACAACTGTGAATCAAATTTTGGGCTTCACCGCGAATACGCGAACTACTGGCACAGCAGTTGCGACTGCCAATACAGCCACCAACGTG
>CAMDEC010000030.1 GCA_945893395.1 Bifidobacterium breve | reverse complement strand
GAAATTCTTGGGCGCTTTGAGGCTAAAAGTCTGAAAATCGTCGCCATGGAGTTGCGTCAACTTGATTCGGCGACACTCGCTCGTCACTATGAAGAACATCAAGGCAAGGGCTTCTACACCGAGTTGGTTGCTTTCATGTCGCGTGGTCCAGTAGTTGCTTTGGCTCTAGAAGGACCAGAAGACACATGGGAGATCGTTCGGGCAATGATGGGCGCCACAAATCCACGGGCCGCTGCGCCGGGCACAATTCGTGGTGACCTCGGCACGATTTTCACCGAAAATCTTGTGCACGGTAGCGACTCGGCCGATTCTGCCGCACGTGAACTTGAAATATTCTTTCCGGGCTTTGCAAAGAGGATTTCATAAAGATGGCGGGGGGCAATCCTCTCTCGATGGGTCGCGACGTCGCGGTTGACTTGGGCACAGCCAACACGCTTGTTTATGTCAAAGGACAGGGCTTGGTGCTCAACGAACCTTCGATGGTTGCGGTTGACACGCGCAGTGGTCAAGTCGTCGCCGTCGGACACGAGGCAAAGAGAATGTGGGGTCGCGCGCCGAAGAACATTCGGTTGGTTCGTCCACTAAAAGATGGTGTGATTGCAGATTTTGACGTTTGTGAGCAAATGCTCAAGCAATTTCTGCAACGAGTCTCGACGAGTCGCTGGAGCAAACCACGAGTAATTGTTGCCGTGCCGTCCGAAGTCACGGGTGTTGAGCGACGCGCAGTTCAAGATGCTGCAGAGTTCGCTGGCGCGCGCCGACCAGTTTATATCATTGAAGAAGCGATGGCGGCCGCGATCGGGGCGGGTCTTCCCGTTCACGAACCGAGCGCAAACTTGATTGTCGATATTGGTGGCGGCACGACAGAAGTCGCTGTAATTTCGCTTGGTGGCATCGTGACAGCCAACTCTGTGCGAGTTGGTGGCGATGAACTGAATGACGTGATCATCAGATTGTTTAAGAATGATTTTGATCTTGATATTGGCGTCAATACTGCAGAAGAAGTGAAAATTCAGTTGGGCTCGGCTTGGCCACTTGAACAAGAAATCGTTGGAGATGTGGGCGGAAGAGATATAAAGACGGGTCTACCCCGAACACATGCAGTTACGACGCAGCAAGTGCGTGAGGCTCTTGATGAAACAGTTTTGAAAATTATTGATGCGATAAAAAAGACCCTTGAGCGAACGCCTCCAGAACTTGCCGCCGATGTTATTAGTCACGGTTTGGTCTTGGTCGGTGGTGGGGCATTGCTCGCCGGACTTTCAGAAAGAGTCACCCACGAAACCGGCATTCAGGCTTATGTCGCGCCAGAGCCGCTACTTGCCGTGGTTCTTGGTGCGGGTATGACACTTGAAAATCTTGAGGCGATTAAGGGCTTGACGGTTCAAAGCGAATTTTCTTAGGGAAGAGTCTTCAACTAGTGGCAGCGGGTCAATCAACCAGAAGACGAGCAATCATCTTGCTAATTCTTTCGTCAATAATTTTGATCACGCTTGATTTGCAAAACTCTTCTTCAGTTTCAAGTCTGCGGTCGGTTTTCGGTGCGGTTTTTCGACCGGTCGAAAGCACGAGTCGAGTCGTAACTCGACCGATCAGCAATGCCTGGCACGGTATTTTTGACTACAACGAGGTTCTTGACGAGAACGATCGTCTGCGCGAAAAAGTAGCCCAGCAAGAAGGCGCGACAATCGCCGCCGCCGCTTCGGTGCGACTTGCCCAAGAGTTGCTCGCGCTCAACGGCTTGCCGACTTTGGCAGGCATCAACGCCGTGACTACTCAGGTAATTGGTGACTCTCCGACGAATTTCGCGCAGACAGTCGAGATCAATCAAGGCAGCGAAAGTGGAATTCGTGTTGGCATGCCCGTGCTTAACGCCGCAGGTCTTGTCGGCAAGATCACCAAGGTTTACGGTGATCGCGCAGTTGTGATGTTGATTACCGATCCAGACTTCGCGTTGTCGATCAAAGTGATTAACACTCCGCGCCTGGCAACGACAACGACGACTATCGCGCGAAGCAACAGCGCGACACCTTCACCTGTCGTGCCACTAGAACCAAACCAGACACTCGACAGTTTTGTTTCGACCACGACGACCACAACCACGACGACAATCGCACGGTTTACCCCATCGGTTACAACTTTGCCCGCGACACCTTCGGGTGTTTCGTCGATTACGGTGCCACTGGCCAGCGATCTTGCCGTTCGTGAAACTGGGGTAATTGAGGGACGAGGACCCGCGCGACAGCCGACCGTACGATTCATCGATAATTCGTTGCGCTTCGGGGATATTCAAGTGGGTGTGCCGATCGTGACGGCAGGTGGTTCCCGAAGTTTGTCGCCACCAGACATCTTGATCGGCAGTGTGTCTCGAGTCGTCGAGCGACTTGGCTCGGCCGGCCCTGTGCTTGAAATCGAACTAGTTGCCGATTTAACGAACCTTTCCTTTTTGAGGGTGCTGTTGTATCAGCCGATTACCGAAAAAGTCACACCATGATTCGATTACTGACGATCATCTCAAGTCGCTGGACACGTCTCGTGCTTGTGCTGTTGATAATTCAGTCTTTGCAGACAACTTTATTTTCTGACCTTCGGCCATTTGGGGTAGCGGCACAAATAGTTCTGTTGTTTGTCGTGGTCGCTGGGTCGCTTTACGGATTGGCGATCGGCGCATTGACTGGGCTGATTGCAGGCATGATGATCGACATGATTTTGCCCACACCAGTTGGGTTGAGTTCTCTCACATTGGGTCTAGCAGGAGCAACCGCCGGCCTGTTGATCTATTTTTTTAACCAGCCAACTTGGTGGATGAGGCTCATTGCAGTTGCTGTGGCGTCGGTGCTTGGCGAAATTTATTTTCCGATGGCCCAATCTGTCGTCGGCTTAGACGGATGGTTGCAGTTGCGTGTGATCAAAGTTGCGTTAATCGTCGCAATTTGTAACGTTATTATTTCACCGCTGGCGATAGTCGTTTGTCGTTGGACATTGAGCGAAAGAAAAACGGCCGTTTGATGTCGATGCAAAAATCCGAGAGCGTTCCAAAGCGGCTACTCCTACTCGGGGTTGTCGCGATTGTTTTGTTTGGTTCTCTTTCAGCTCGGATGTGGTACTTGCAAGCGGTCGTCTCTCGAGATGTAGAAGAAGTTATCGGCAAGGTGCGCACGAGAACAATCAAACTCATACCCGAACGAGGAAGAATTTTTGATTCAGCGGGTCGGGTGATGGCCGACAATAAGCGGACTCTTGTCGTAACGATAGATCGAGATGTGGTCCGCAAGCCAGCCGAAAGGCTGGCGATGGCTCAGCGACTTTCTGGGCCGTTGAAAGTGCCGATCGAAACTTTGCTCGAGCGAATGCAAGATGAGCGTTACGGGCCTTTTGAGTCGATTCCATTGCGTGAAGATATCTCTGAAGATGATGCCCTGTTTTTGATGGAACGCGTCGAAGATTACCGAGGCATTTTTGTGCGAGAAGAATGGCGGAGAAGTTATCCATATGGTGCGTTGGCCGGTCATGTCTTGGGCTATCTCGGGGCAATTTTGAAAGGCAATCTGGCCTACTACAAGTCGGTTGGCTACGACCCGAATGAGCGCGTTGGCCAATACGGGGTAGAAGAGGTCTACGAAACGGCGTTGCGTGGTAAACCGGGTTTTGTTCGCTATGAAGTAGATGCTGTCGGCAACATTCTGGGTTTGATTGAGCGCGTTGAACCAATTGCCGGAAACGACTTGCAACTCTCGATCGACTTGACGGTGCAGCAGTTCGCTGAACAGGCTCTTGAAACACAGTTGTTGGTTCGTCGACGCGTTGAGGCGGGTCAAGTTCGCTTGCCAGACGGCACTTTAGACCCACAGTATTCCGAAGTTAATTATTACGACGCTCCAGCCGGCTCGGTCGTTGTTTTGAATCACAACTCGGGACGGGTGATCGCGATGGCGAGTTATCCACGTTTTGATGTGCGCTGGTTCGGAGGTGGGTTGCCTAAGGATAAGTTTTCACAACTATTCCCGCAAACCGATGATCCAGACAAATCAATTTTGGTGAACCGTGCGATTTCTGGTCGATATAACGTGGGTTCTTCGTTCAAGCCGCTCGTTGCATATGCGGCACTGAACACGGGCCAGCTACCTGGCGCGGATGAGTATACGTTTGACGACCGTGGCACCTATAAATTGCAGAGCATTCCTGAAGACAGATGTCAACAGGGCGTTAAGTGTGTTTTCAGAAATTCAATTTGTCGGGCCACAGGTGCCCCGTGCCGCTATGGCACAGTTGATGTCGAATCAGCGCTTGCAGTTTCGAGCGACACATTTTTCTACAAAATTGGAGAGCAGATTCTTACAGAGCGTGGATACGCGCCGATTCTCGAAAATGAAGTTCGGAAGTTCGGTCTTGGGTCGCCGACGAACATCGACTTGCCCTACGAATATGCGGGCACTATTCCGAGTAAAGCGTTAAAAAAACGTTTAGCAGATATAGGCGCGATTTCTCAAGAGTCGGGTGAGGCTTATTATGTCGGAGACCAAGTTCTTTTTTCGATTGGTCAAGGTTTGCTCTCGGTGACGCCGTTACAGATGACCCAAGCGTTCGCGGTGATCGCCAACGGCGGGAGGGTTTATGAACCAAAGGTAGGCCTCGCATTACTCGCCCCTGGCACCCGTGATTCGCAGACAGGAATTGTTGATTTCGGGTCAACAGAAGTTGTTCAACGACTTGTTTCGGTCAAGCCGACTCGACGCGTAAGCATGACCTCTGCAATTCGCACCCCGATCATCAAAGGCATGACCAGAGCAATCACGGGGCCAGGCGTAAATTTCGACTACTACCACAAGGCGACCGGAGAAAATATTTTTCGTGGTTACGACTATGAAAAATTGCCGATTGCTGGTAAGACGGGCACTGCCCAAGGCTTTGGAAACTTGCCGTGGAATGACTCGTCGGCCTTCGGTGCTTTTAGCTTGGACGGTTCTCAGCCTTATACGGTTTATGCATATCTCGAAAAGGCCGGCTATGGATCGCAGGCCGCAGCCCCAGTAGTCAAGTGCATCTTCACCGCGCTCGCCGGCGACTATCGCTACGACCCCGTTCGGCCAGCCGATCCGTTAGATAAGGCGAGTTTTGCGGTTGCACCGACTACATCTTTGCGTAATCCGCTATGTCTAGTCGGCGGAGCGTCGGACACACGCGAGTAAACATGGCTCGTTTTTTACCGAAAATTTCGCTGCCAAAGTGGATGGGCACGAGTTACGACGTTTTGTCTGTGTGGAAAAACGTCGACATTGTGCTACTGGTTGCCGTGCTCGCGCAAAGTGTGATCGGTGCATTCACCGTCTATTCAGCAACAAGACAACGGTTGATTGATCAAGGATTTGATGAATATTTTTATGTACTGCGGCAGGTGGCATTCTTGATCGTCGCCGCAGTAGTCATAGTGGTAATTATGGCTGTTGGTCACGAATGGATTCGTGAGCGGGCAGTTTTTTGGTACATCAGTTCATGTATTTTGTTGATTCTGGTATTGGTGACGGGTGCAGTACGTCGTGGGGCCAGACTTTCTTTTGACCTTGGTCCAATTTCGGTGCAACCTGCTGAGTTGATGAAAGTTGTGGTGATAATTTTGATAGCGGCATATACAGCCGATGCGGCGTACGACAAAATTGACTACCATCAGTTTTCAGTTTCGTTGCTCACGCTTGGCTTTCCAGTTATTTTAATTTTGATCCAGCCAGACCTCGGTTCGGCGACAGTCGTGGTTTCTGGTGTGGCGGGCGTGCTGTTTATGGCTGGCGCCAAGCGACGGTACATTGCGCTGATCACAGTGCTGACGATTGTCTCGGCAGGTGCAGTCGCCTGGGCTGGCATAGTGGATCGCTATCAGTTGCGACGTTTTGAAGCATTTTTAAATCAAGATTCAAACGAAAAAGATCTGCAACAAATCGTTCTGCAGGTTCGTTTCGCTAAGCGCGCGGTAGCCAGTGGTGGTTTTTTCGGAAAGGGTTATCTGCAGGGTCCGCTGACGAATGGCAAGTTCATCCCTGTTCAATTCAGCGACTTTCCGTTTTCGGCTATCGGGGAGCAATTTGGAATGATTGGTGGGTTAGTCGTTCTCTCACTCTTTGCGCTGATTCTTTGGCGCCTCTGGATTATTTCACGCATTGCGCGGACGAGATTTGATCAGTTGTTGGTCGCCGGTATTTTTGCGCTGCTGTTGTTTCAGATTTTTCAAAATATCGGCATGACCCTCGGCCTCACTCCGGTGAGCGGCCTGCCATTACCTTTCATCTCATATGGTGGTTCGCACCTTGTTGCGAGTGCGTTGCTTATCGGTCTAGCCCAGAGCATTTATATGCGTCGCCTGCGCTGATTTGAGTCCGTCTTTAGTCTTGCCACACGGGGTAGCCTGAAGGTACGGAGCGAAAGCTCCAAACATTCGATTTTCGCGAAGAAGGTGCGCTCAGTCTCCTGAGTTAGCCCTAACCGCGATTGACGAACTTGTGTTTCTCAGTTCGTTTGACAGGTTTAGAAGGATTAGTTAATGAGTTCCCCAGAGTTACCAGAGCATCCACGTGAAGGTCGTTTAGTCTCGCCCGAGGCGGCAGAGTCTGCGCTTGTTCGCAAACCGCAAATCGGTGACACGCGACCCGCTCCATTCGTTGCGCCGTCCGTTGCACAGCCACTCGGCGACTCCGCTGAAGCCAAGTCAGATTCGAGTCGCGGTTCGCGAAGGTCTGATAAGACAGACCGCGGCGAGAAGTCGGGCAAAGGTGGTCGCAACCGTCGCGGGGGCCGTAATCGCCGTCGTCGAGGTGATCGTCACGACCGAGATAGTGGACGTGCGACAAAGCAGTCAATAATTGAGACAGACGCCGAGTTGATCGAGCGTCGCCGCGGCAAAGAGCGCAACGGTCGACCATTGGGTCGATACATGATGTGCGTTCAGGTACGAAAAGACTTCACACAAGTTGCGATGCTTGAAGGGCGCAGTCTGATTGAGCACTATGTCAGTCGTCCGGCAGATGATGCCGATCAGATTCATGGCAACATTTATTTAGGTCGCGTACAGAACGTTCTTCCCGGCATGGAAGCAGCTTTCGTAGATATCGGCACGCCGAAGAATGCTGTTTTATATCGCGGCGATGTTCAATTCGACAAAGAAGATGTCGTCGAACAGGGCCCCGAACCACGAATCGAACATGTCTTGCAGTCGCGCCAGTTGATTTTGTGTCAGGTCACAAAAAACCCGATCGGCGCAAAGGGTGGTCGACTGACTCAAGAAGTCTCGCTGCCTGGTCGATTTGTTGTTTTGATCCCTGATTCGCGCACTTACGGCATCTCAAAGCGTTTGCCCGAAGACGAGCGTCGTCGTTTGCGCACAATTTTGGATCGTGTAAAACCAGAAGAGCACGGAGTCATCGTCAGGACTGCCGCCGAGAATGCCACCGAACATGAACTACAGACTGATATGTCACGACTGCTCGAACTTTGGGAAGAGATCAAGGAGCGTTCAAAGAAGGCGAGTGGTCCGACACTGCTTTATCGCGAGCCTTCGCTTGCCGTGCGAGTTATCCGCGAAGAGTTCAGCAGTGATTATCGCGGCATCATTCTTGATGACAGAGAATTGTTCGAAGAAGTAAGTCAATACATTGGCGACTTCAACCCAGAATTTTTGGATCGCATCGAATTTCATGACACCAAAGTTGAAGGTTTGTCGTTGTTCGAAAAGCAGCACGTGCATGAGCAGATTCATAAGGCACTTGATATTAAGGTTTGGTTGCCGTCGGGTGGTTCGTTGGTAATTGAACACACCGAGGCGTTGACCGTAATCGACGTCAATACCGGCAAAAATATCGGCAAGACGAGTCTTGAAGAAACGGTGTTCAATAACAACCTTGAAGCCGCTGACGAAATCGCCCGACAATTGCGACTGCGCGACATTGGTGGCATCATCGTTATCGACTTCATTGACATGGAGATTCGTGAGAACCGTCGCAAAGTTCTGGAGCGTTTCAAAGACGCTCTTTCGCGCGACAAAACTCGTACTCAAGTATTCGAGATTTCAGAACTGGGTCTCGTCGAGATGACACGCAAGCGCATTGGTGAGGGTCTACTGACAAATTTTGCCGATACTTGCTCAACTTGTGAGGGTCGAGGGATCATGGTTGATCACTCGATGCTCGACTAATTTTGTGCAATTTCCCCGAGATTCTTGTCATCCATCCACGTTGATTTATCAAACCCACAGATAGGCTCTGAGTTCAATATGTACGCAATTATCGCCTCCGGTGGAAAACAAGAAAAAGTGGCCAAAGGTCAACAAGTTCAGGTCGAACTTCTTGGTGCGGCGACTGGTTCTGAAGTTTCGTTCACGCCAGTGATGCTCGTGGACGGTGAGACAGTTCTTGCCACGCCTGCGCAACTTGCGAAGGTTTCGGTCAAGGGCAAAGTTTTGGGTGAAGTCGCTGGCGACAAGATTGATGGGTTCATGTACAAGCGTCGCACCAACCAGCGTCGTCGCTTTGGTCATCGTCAGCGTTATAGCCTTGTTGAAATTACCTCGATTGCGAAAGGCTGATTCATGTCAAAAACTAAAGGTGGCGGCTCTACTAGAAACGGCAGAGATTCAAATGCCCAGCGACTTGGTGTAAAAGTGTTCGACGGCACGCTGATCAATGCCGGCACAATTTTGATTCGTCAGCGTGGCACGAAAGTGCACCCTGGCAAAAATGTTGGCAAAGGCAGCGATGATACATTGTTCGCTCTTGTCAACGGCAACGTCAAGTTTGCCGAGCGTCGTGGCCGCAAGGTCGTTGACGTTAATCCAGCATCTAATTAACCAGAGACGCTCGCAGTAGCGAGATAAATTTTTCGCGGTCGACGCGCAATACGACTCGACAGGTATTGCGATTACTGATGGTGCCTAGTTGGTCGACAATTGTTTGTCCGCGTGTCTCCCCGAAGCCGAGATTGACGTGAACATGTTTTTGAATTTCTGAAGTGGCGATCTTCGGGTCGAGGGCGACCGCCATCGCGATTGGGTCTGGCAAATCGAAACCCTCGAGTTTTGTTTCGGTTCGACAGAACTCGCGAACCTGGCGTTGAATCGCCATTGCAAACTTGCCGAGTTCGCTTACGGCAGCGAGTTCATGGGCGAGTTGATCAGAGATCACGGCATCGGCAACCGAGACATCCCAGCCGACCATCTCGAGAGGCAATTCAGAGTCGAACACGATGCGTGCCGCCTCGGGGTCGGCCCAAACGTTGAACTCGGAAGCGGCGGTGACATTGCCGGGTAATACACCGGTGCCGCCCATAATTACGCAACGCCGCACCATCTTGGCGAATTGCGGCTCGATCGACAGGGCGAGCGCGATGTTTGTCAGCGGCCCCAATGTGACGAGATCAATTTCGTTTGGTGCAGATCGAAATGTGTCGATCATTTGACTGATCGCTTGTGTCGATGTTGGTACGCGACCCTCGAGTTTTAGCCCGATGTCGCCCATTCCATCTGTGCCGTGCACATTTTGAGCCGAAGAAAAACTACGTACCAGCGGTTGATGTGCGCCGACATGCACCGGTGTTCTCATGCCGCACATTTCAATTGTATAAAGCGCCGCTTGCACTCCCATGTCGATTGGCACATTGCCGGCGACGATCGAAATGCCGAGAACTTCTGTTGTCTTGCTCTTCAGCGCCAAGATCAAAGCCACCGCGTCGTCTGACGCCGTGTCAGTGTCAATCCACATTTTTTGCATCATGAGTTTGGGTCTGCCAACTTGAGAATTGCCACCTCGCTATTTTGATATTCAACGGTGGCGTATGGTTGCCAATTACGATTTTCGGTGTTGTCTAAGAACAGGTAAAACCAATCAACACCGAGTTGGCGCAGTCTCGCTGCAATCTCTAGAGTCGGCTTGTCAGCAAACCCTCTCGACAGGTCAAGGCGTTCTTTGGCGAACTTCGGATACAACGACTCGTCACTTTCGACAAGACGAACGCTTCTCGAAGGTCCCTCGATGAACATTTGGTGCTTAGTTGTCGCAGAAACTATGAAAAGTCTGGGGTCAATACAAACACTGACGCGATCTTCAATACAAAATTTATTCGTTCCAAAAACCGAGGTTTGTGCAACGTTACTTTGAATCCAAGACGAAGCGTCTTGGATATTTTTTGAGCCAATGTATGGCACTTGAAATTGAGATTGACCTCTGGTCGGGATATCAATTAGGTGATCAAAAAATTTCGGAAGAACGTTGGCAGACAAGAGAACGATTGAAAAAATCATAACTCTCGTCTTGACCAAGAGTTGCTTTGATCCGATGGATAGGGGAAGCAGAACGACGTATGTCGCTAGCCAATATGAAGCAATGGAGCAGATCAGTATTGCAACAAGAATCGGTGTCGGACCTCCGCGCAAATCAATTATCTCTCGCCAATTGAATTCATAAATATTCATCCAGATCTTGGCAAGCACGAGTGCAAACAATGCAGCAAATAGAATTCGAAATTTTGAAACCAGTTTTTCTTTGTCAAGAAACTGAACGATGCTGATGAGCCCAACCGCTGCACCGAGCCCAGCAAAGTTAAGAGAATTTGAAATAAAGTATGCCATTCCATCATCGGCCACAATCAAGAAGGGTAGATAGCCCGCTACAAATGCACCAAGGCAGAAGATCAAGATATTCTTGTCACCAATTCGCCATTTCAAGGCGACTAGCGAGATAATCAAAATCTGAAATAAGCCAACGGAGACTCCGAATGTTCCCAGCATGAAAATCAGAGGATTGCGTTCGTTGTCGACACCAAAGAACGAGCCGGGCCCTTTGTAACTAAGTTTGAAAGTGTTGTTTCCAAGTCTGTTTGGGCCACCAATAATTAAATAGAATGTGGCAAGAGAAATTGCCGCTAACAAAATGTTGCGCATAGCACATTGGATAAGACTCTTTTTTTGACTCAAGGTTTGAAAGAGATCGGTAATCGTGAATGCCCCGAGGATCACAAAACCCGCACTGACTTTTCCGGCGAGAGCGGCGATACTTAGCACCACAAACGGCAATAGAAGTTTGGAGTCCCGGCTTGCGAAGAAGTCATACGCGACAAGTAACGCTGAAAAAGCCCAGATCATCGAGATAATGTTGGGAGGGTTCGCAGGTGACAAGGTTGGTGTGCCGAATACAAAAATGAAAATTAGAGCAAATGGGTAATAGAGGTTCTTGCCGACACGCCGACCAATTGCCCAGATCAAACAAGAGATTGAAACCATCGAGTAAATCGGCGCAACTTGTGCGATTGAGAGCCACGATTGAAGACCGAGGACCGAGGAGACTGTTCCGATCCATGCAATACCTAACCAGTGATAGTTCATCGGGTAGCCAAGCAAAGAGATATTTTGAGACGGTCCGAACTTTGCTATTGAATATGATTTGGATTCAAAATAAGTTACGTCCCAGGAGCGGATCCACCAGTCAAGGTTCAATTGTCGGAAATAAACCATCAAGAATGTTGCAACGACCAAGGTTGCGGCGATGACAAGCCACGCTGGTCGGACAAAATTACCTAGTTTGTTTTTGCCGGAATTTGACAGCAAATAAATTGCAAGACCGGTTGGTAGAGATAATGGCAAAAGCCACCACCATTGCGTGAGGAGGAAAACGACCGCGAAAGCGACGAAGAATGGACCCGAGACATCGTCAAGAACGAAGTTTTTATACGAGCCTTTTGTGGATGGTGAAGTTGCATCGACAATCGCTGCGACGACAACAGGCAACAACCAGCCGAATGCGTTCAGTGCGGTCGGCAAAAGAAGTTGATGACCGATAACAGCCAGAATTGAACCGAGCGCCAAACCCATGCCGACGCCTTCAACGATGTCAACTTGGCGTGGGTGCATAACATGGGCCCAGATAATGGAACCCGAAACGATTTGCGCAAAGATCATCGTGCAGACTTTCAACGCATCAACAGTCGGAAAGCCAGAAAGTAAGAGTAAATAAAGTGGCAGAGCAAAACTGATTGACGAAAATCCAAGCAGAGTAGTGCCTAGCGAACTCTTTGCTAACTGCATTAGGTGCCGATGCCTTGGGGGAGTTGGGATTCTGGCCAGTCGAGAAGCTCCACAGCTTGGCGGCAGGCGAAGCGATCTGTCATGCCACCGACATACGTGACGGCAAGTTTCGTGGCCTCGGCGCTGTTTGGGTCGAATAGTTCGCGCTCACCGGGGCTGTACATCAGTTTTGGATGAGCGACATAGTGCTCGACGAGCGCGCGCAACAAACTGATTACCGATTCTGCTTGTGCCCGTGACTCGCGACGCATATAGATATTTTCGTAGTTGAACTTGCGAAACGCAGCCAGCGCATCAGCGCACTGACTGGTCATCGCCACTCGGCCAGTAGACGCAGTCGCGTTGATCATCGCGATGATGAACGCGCGAAGTTGGTCGTCGCGCCGAGTGCCGCAGACTGTACGCACTATTTCTGGAAGTTGCTCGGGCGTCACGATGCCGGCGGCAACGGCATCTTCGAAATCGTGACAGACATAGGCGATGCGATCGGCCCAGGAGACGACTTCGCCTTCGGGTGTCTTTGGTGCGGGTCGTGACCACGAGTGATTGCGAATGCCGTCAAGAGTTTCGAGACACAAATTGAGCGGGACAAGAGTGACATCGGCACCCCAAACCGCGTGATCGTAACCGCCATCGACATACGGCGAGAGAGCGTCCTCGCTGGCGTGGCCGCCCGGCCCATGACCGCAATCGTGCCCCAAGGCGATCGCTTCAGTGAGTGCGACATTGATGCCGATCGCGCGAGCCACAGAAGTTGCAACTTGGGCAACTTCGAGCGCATGGGTTAATCGAGTTCGCTGGTGATCTTGTGGAAAAACAAAAACCTGTGTCTTGCCCGCAAGCCTGCGAAACGACGATGCATGCAAGATGCGATCGCGATCTCGTTCAAAACAAGTGCGAAATTTGTCGGCTTGTTCTTCGATCACGCGATTGCCCGCAGCAAAACTTCGCGTCGCCAGCACCGTTAAATTCTGATCTTCGAGTTCTTCGCGTTTGCGACGGTCAACCAAATCGCGTGTTCCTGAACCAGCCCACGAGTCAGCGTGCGCCAGGCGAATCTCGACATCGGCGTCGACGCTGTGACCGTGCATCGTTTCGGCCCACGCCTCGGCTCGCGATACTTGCGGAGATTGCGTAGCTTGCGTAGCGCGCACGTTTTTATCCTCAATAACCATTTACACAACCTTAGGCAACGGGTGAGCCCAGTTCGTCGCTTGTAGCCTTGAATAGCCTGCTTTCGCTACATGTAGCAACGCTTAAAAAGCAGACCACAGGAGACCAATGAGCGCGTTTGTTGACGAAGCCCAATTAAATGTTCGCGGGGGTGACGGGGGTAGTGGCTGCGTCAGTTTCCGTCGCGAGGGGCCTGTTGTCAACGGCGGTCCGAACGGCGGCGACGGTGGCAACGGTGGGTCGGTGTGGCTCGAGGCCGACCGCAATGTGGCAAGTTTGTTGGCGTTTCGCGACCATCCGCATCGTCGCGCGCAAGATGGCATCTCGGGGATGGGCAAAGACTTGCATGGTCGACGCGGCGAAGAGTTAATCGTCAAAGTTCCTGAAGGCACGGTCGTCAAAGATCTTTACACCGGCGACACTTTGGCTGATCTTGCGACGCATGGTTCGCGATGGTTGGCTGCGCAAGGCGGAGAAGGTGGTCGGGGCAACGCACGATTCTTGTCGAACCGACGCCGAGCACCGAAGTTTGCCGAGCAAGGTGAACACGGTCTCGAGCGTTGGTTGAAACTCGAGATGAAATTGATGGCCGATGTTGCGTTGGTTGGTTTCCCGAATGCGGGCAAGAGCACGTTCATTAGTGCCGTCTCGGCGGCCAAGCCGAAGATCGCCAATTATCCGTTCACAACTCTTGAACCTCATTTGGGTGTCGTGCGGTTGAACAACACGACCGAATTCGTGATCGCCGATATCCCGGGGATCATCGAAGGCGCAAGTCAAGGCAAAGGATTAGGCGACCAGTTTTTGCGGCACATCGAGCGCGCGCGGGTGCTGTGCGTATTGATTGATCTCGTGTCAATGGAAGAAATTTCGCCCGCGGAACAAGAAGAAATTTTGTTGCGCGAATTAAAGGCGTATCAACCAGAACTTTTAGATCGGCCACGATTGATCGTGGCGACCAAAACTGATTCGGCAACATCAGAAGCGATTGCTGCATGGCACGGCCCGAAGATTTCGGCGGTGACGGGCGATGGCGTGCGCGATGTGTTGAATCAATTGGCGCTACTTGTCGCCGAAGCCCGAACATCTGAACCTGCGCCAATCGGACCTGTTACGTTTCGCCCAGAGCCGCAGGGCACGCGCGTCGAACGTCTCGGTAAAAACGAGTTTCGTCTACATGGTCGCGACATTGAGCGTTCAGTCGCATTGAACGACGTGACCAACGCCGACGCTTTAAATTATGTCGATGATCGCATGTCGCGTCTCGGGGTGCCGAGATTATTGGCGCGCGCCGGTGCGACCGAGGGCGCAATCGTCTGGATCGGCACTTTCTCTTTTGACTACACACCGGAGCAATAGTCATGCGCGTCGTTGTAAAAATTGGTACTTCTTCAATTACGACCGAACTTGGCAGCATTAATTCTGCTGCAGTTAGTTCGCTGTGCCAAGAAGTTGCCGCATTGCGCAAAGAAAATCACGAAGTTTTGATCGTCACATCTGGCGCCGTCGCTGGTGGCGTTGCCGCACTCAAACTTGGCAAGCGACCAACCGACATGCCGACGCTGCAAGCACTCGCCGCCGCCGGGCAAAGTCGGTTGATGCAGGAGTACAACGTGCAACTTGACCGACATCAACTGGTTGGCGCACAAGTTTTGCTCGTGCCAAACGACTTCATCGATCGACACCAATATCTGCACGCCAGACAAACGCTGTTGCGACTGCTCGAGTTGGGTTGTGTGCCGGTGATCAACGAGAACGATGCGATTGCGAGTGATGAAATTCGATTCGGCGACAATGATCGAATCGCCGCCCTTGTTGCCCACAGTATTTCGGCCGATGTATTAATTTTGCTGACAGACTTGCAGGGTCTATATACGGCTGACCCGAATGTCGACCCGAAAGCGGTATTCATCGAGACGGTCAGTGCCGATGACGAGTTGTTGTCGGTGCGCGCAGGCAACTCAGCCAATGACCGTGGCAGTGGTGGAATGGCGTCAAAACTTGCGGCGGCACGCATTGCATCGTGGTCTGGTGTGCGTACAGTGATCGCTGCCGCACAGCGAAAAAATGTCGTTGTCGACGCTGTAAATAGAGTCGCTGGTGCAGGCACGCAATTTTTGCCGCGCAAACGCGAACTAACCGCGC
Source organism: Bifidobacterium breve (assembly GCA_945893395.1). GTDB lineage: Bacteria > Actinomycetota > Acidimicrobiia > Acidimicrobiales > Ilumatobacteraceae > BACL27. The sequence continues at coordinate 3,210 of CAMDEC010000030.1, read as the reverse complement.
GCAAACTGTGGATTGCTTTCGCCGCTCAAGCCACCGGTTCGGTGATGGTCGATGACGGTGCGCGCGATGCCTTGTTGCGTCGGAGTGTTTCGCTGTTGCACGCCGGAGTCAAATCGGTGCAGGGTGATTTTGAAATCGGCGACACGATCGAAGTCTTGGATTCGACCGGGTCGACGATCGCTCGAGGCATGGCGGGCGTCTCGTCGGTGCAGGCCAGTGCGGGTGCGGGGCAAAAGAGCGCAGATTTGGGTGAAGGCGTTTCAGCCGAAGTGATTCACCGCGACGACCTGGTGGTGTTGGCCAATTAATTGGCGAGTATTTTGATTTGGTCTGTCTTTCGTCGCAAGATGACGAACGCCAGAACTGCAGAGACTAGATATGCGAACGAGAACGCCAGACCCAAGCCCAGTACATCATATTTTTCTACCAACACGATTGCCAGAACAATGTTCAGGGCGTTTTCAAAAAGATTGATGAAAAACGGCGTGCGAGTGTCGCCGTAACTATAGAAACCGCGCAATACAAACAGGTAGATCGAAAATCCAGATAGACCAATTGCCAGGCCTGAGAGCGCTCTGGCCGTATTCGTCGTCGCCGACGCGTCAAAGTTGCCATATTGCAGCAGTAGCTCGACGATCGGTTCGGCGAAGAAAAACAAAATAATTGAGGCTGGTATCGTCGCCAGCGCTGTCAGTCGGATGCCTGAAAGAAACTTGCGGTCGAACTCTTGACCGTCATGTTGGCTTGCCGCACGGGCAAGTTCTGGCACAAAAGTCGTGGCTATTGAAACCGCTAGCAAACCGTGTGGCAGCGAAAAAAAGGTGTAGGCCTTGGAATAGGCGTCGACATTGCCGCTGCCAGGTTGTGCCAAATTCTTGATCACAACGAGGGCCACTTGGTTGGCGGCGATGTATCCAATTGCCCAGCCAGAAAGTCTGAGCAATTGTTTGACAGCCGAATGCGACAGATCGAAATTCCACATGAGTTGGGTTCCACTGCGGCGCAAAGCGATGAGCATGCCGAGTGTCATCACGATGATGCCTGAAGTCGAACCCATGCCGAGCAGCCATTGCAACGATTTGTTGTCGACGACTTCGGCGAGTGTTGGTGGGTCGACATTGCTCACGCCGCGAATGCACAGCAGTGTCGCGATTGTGACGATGTTGGCGAGCACTGGCGTCCAGGCGGCTGCGAAAAATAATTTTCGTGCGTTCAAGATCGCGGTGATGATTGAAGTGACGCCATAGAAAAATATCTGGATCAAAAACAGCCGCGTGAGAACGGTGCCCGCAGTGCGAAAGACATCCGCATCAATTTGATCGGCAGTGTTCAGCGAGAAAACGCGAAAGATGAGTGGTGCCAAGCCAATTGAAACAGCAGTGATGATGCCAAGAACGACCACCGAGACACTGGCGATTGCGCTGACAGCCTCGTCGTCATCGTCTTGCAAATGTCGCGTGAATAGCGGCACAAGTGTGGCGGCGAGAATGCCACCAAGCAACAACTCGTACACGACATTTGGGGCGTTGTTGGCCATGTCGTAAGCGTCGGCGAGCGCGGTCTGGCCAACTACGACGCCGAAAACAATGATCCGAATTAGTCCCGTGAGCCGACTCAGCGCCGTGCCACTTGCAACGGTGAGATTGGCTCGCAGCAGACCCGAACGGGCAGTGGGCGTTGCCATGGGTTCTAATCGTATTGTGCTTTCGACCGGCGTTGCGCTTAGTTGCAGCGAGCCTTGACGGCTAGGGTTATTCGGGTGAAACCGCGCTTTAAAGATATAGCGACCGTGCGCAACGGGCTAAAAAAACAAAATTATCTCGCCGACGACGGCATTGCCGGTGTCGTTTATTTGGCAGACCGTTTGGGCAAGCCAGTTCTAATTGAAGGACCAGCAGGCACTGGCAAGACGCAACTCGCAAAGAGCGTCGCCGAGATGACAGGTGCGCGATTGATTCGCTTGCAATGTTACGAGGGTCTGGATGAGTCGAAGGCGCTCTACGAATGGAACTACAAAAAACAACTTCTGCGTATTCAGTCCGACAAGAAGAGCGACTCGTGGAGCGAGGTTCACGACGACATTTTTAGCGAAGAATTCTTGTTGACCCGACCGCTACTTGAAGCGATAACCAGCGAAGATCCGGTTGTGTTGTTGATTGACGAAGTAGACCGCGTCGAAGTCGAGACCGAGGCGCTGTTGCTCGAGATTCTCTCTGACTATCAGGTTTCGATCCCCGAATTGGGCACAATTATTGCCAAGCAGATTCCGTTAGTTTTTTTGACTTCGAACAACACTCGTGAACTTTCAGAAGCCCTCAAGCGCCGCTGTCTGTATCTGCATGTTGACTACCCAGACCTTGAGCGCGAGAAAGAAATTGTGCTAACCAAGGTGCCTGATATCAGTGATAATTTGGCGGATCAGATTGCCCGCATCGTGCGCAGCATTCGTCAACTAGACCTGAAAAAAGCGCCGTCTGTGAGCGAGACACTTGACTGGGCGCGCACTTTGATGTTGCTCGGCATCGAGACGATCGACGAGAAAGAAGCCAAAGAGACTCTGCATATCCTTTTGAAATATCAGACCGACATCGCCAAAGCGGCCAAAGAACTTTCAGTTACGAAGTGAGTTTTTAAAATGCCCGTGCTTGATCTGATGTCGGGTTTCATCGTTGAGTTGCGAAATGCCGGTCTGCCGGTGAGTTTGACCGAGAATCTCGATGCAATGGAAGCGGTCAAGGTGATACCGATCGAGGATCGAGATGCATTCAAGTATGCGTTGGGTGCAACATTGGTCAAGAACAATGCGCACTGGCGAGTTTTTGAAACGATCTTCGAGGTTTATTTCTCGTTGCGCGGCCCTGAATATCAAATTACCAAAGACGGTCAGCCCGATGATTTCTGGCGCGAGATGCAAGAACAAATGGACCAAGTCAAGGGACAAGGCGAAGGCAAGGGCTCTGGTGGGGGAATGGATTCACTGACGCCAGAAGAGATCGCCGCGATGTTGATGCGCGCCTTGATGAGTGGCGATCAGGCGATGATGCGAGCACTTGCCAAACAATCGGTGCAGCGATTCGCCGGTATGGAGCCGGGTCGACCAGTGGGTGGAACTTACTATCTGTATCGAACACTCAGAAATCTTGATCTTGACAACATGTTGCAAAAGTTGATGGACGCAAATCGCGAGATGAGCAAACAACAACTTTCGTC
>CAMDEC010000029.1 GCA_945893395.1 Bifidobacterium breve | reverse complement strand
AAGCCAGAGATTCGCGATGCAGTGCAGTCAATTTGGGGCGTGAAAGTTCGTCGCGTCAACACAATCAACCGACTTGGTAAGCGCCGTATCACCCGTGGCACGAACCGCATCGGTGTGCGCGATGGCTCGAAGCACGCACTTGTCACCCTAGAAGCGGGAAACCAAATCCCGTTGTTTGAGAATTAATCGAAAAAGGACGACTCAAGATGCCAATTCGCAAACGCCGCCCGACAAGCCCTGGTCGCCGCTTTCAAACAGTTTCAGATTTCAGCGAGATCACCAAGACGACGCCAGAAAAGTCGTTGTTGTCACCGAAGCCGTCGCGCGGCGGTCGCAACTCTGCTGGTCGCATCACATCGCGTCACCAAGGTGGCGGCCACAAACAGCAATATCGCCTCGTTGATTTCAAGCGCGGCAAAGATGACTGCGTTGCCAAGGTTGCAGCGATCGAATACGACCCGAACCGCACATGTCGAATTGCATTGTTGCATTACGCCGACGGTAAAAAGTCGTATATTCTTGCGCCGAAGGGTCTTGAAGTTGGCGCCAAAGTTGAAAGTGGTCCGAAGGCCGACATCATCGTTGGCAATGCGTTGCCACTTCGCTACATGCCAGTAGGCACAACCGTTCACAATATTGAGATGCGTCCTGGTCAGGGTGGCAAAATTGCTCGCTCGGCCGGCATGGCAGTGCAGCTCGTCGCCAAAGAAGGACAATATGCAACTTTGCGCATGCCTTCGAGCGAAATGCGTCGTATTCCGATTGATTGTCGCGCAACTGTCGGCGAAATTGGCAACTCAGAGCACGAGCAAATTAAAATTGGTAAAGCAGGCCGTAATCGTTGGAAGGGTGTTCGTCCACAATCTCGTGGTGTTGTAATGAACCCAGTCGATCACCCACTCGGTGGCGGCGAAGGTAAAACCTCTGGTGGTCGTCCGCCAGTTTCGCCTTGGGGTAAGCCAGAGCGTCGTACTCGCGACAAGAACAAATCTTCTCAGCAGATGATTGTTCGTCGTCGCCGATCAGGAAAGTCAAGAGGTTAATTAAATGGCACGCAGTCTTAAAAAAGGTCCGTTTGTTGATGAGCACCTTCTCAAGAAGTTGGACGAGATGAACGCAAGCGGCGATCGAAAGGTCATCAAGACATGGTCGCGCCGCAGCACGATTATCCCCGACATGCTCGGACACACGTTCGCGGTGCATGACGGTCGCAAACACGTGCCTGTATATGTGACTGAATCAATGGTCGGACACAAACTCGGCGAGTTCTCACCAACACGCACATTCAGATTTCACCAAAGCCAAGAAAAAGCAGCCGCAGCCGCAGCCGCAGCCGCGGGCCCAGCAGGCAATTCATGACCGGCCCGAAACTCAACGAAGCAACACGCGTTGCTGGCGTTTCAAGTGGTTTTCGCGCCTCGGCTCGATTCGCTCGTTTGTCGCCGTCAAAAGTTCGCGTCGTGTTGAACCTCGTTCGCGGAATGGACGTTCGTTCGGCTGACAATCTGTTGCGTTTGACAGATCGAGATTCGGCACACATCGTGCGCAAACTGCTTGCATCAGCAGTTGCCAATGCGACGAATAACTTTCAACAAAACGCCGAAGAGCTTTACATCAAAGCCTGTTATGCCGATGGTGGCCCAACTTTGAAACGCTTTCGTCCGCGTGCCAAAGGTAGTTCGGCAGCAATTTTCAAGCGCACAAGTCATGTCACGATCGTGGTTGACAAGTTGAGCGAAGCTGCGCTTGCAGTTCGTGAGTCGCAAAGCGAGTCACGCGGTGGGGCACAGGCCGCTCAGCGCAAGAGCCGCGTTGAAGCAAGTCGTGCACGCGCGCAAAAGTCAAAGGCTGCAACAACTGAGACTGAGGTTTCAGATGATGCCGAAAACGAAAAAGCGACTGGGAACTAAAATGGGACAAAAGATTAATCCGTACGGCTTTCGCCTTGGTATAACCACTGACTGGAAGAGCAAGTGGTTTAGCACCAAAGAATACAAGGCGTATCTCACCGAAGACTGGAAGATTCGCGACTATCTAAAAGTACAACTTTCTGATGCTGCTGTGAGCCGCATCGAAATTGAGCGCACACGCGACAAGCTTCGAATCGATGTTCACACTGCACGCCCAGGCATCGTTATCGGTCGCAAAGGACAAAAAGCCGAAGAGCTTCGCGCTGGTCTCACTGCTTTGACTGGCAACAACAAAGTTCAGTTGAACATCACTGAAATTCGCGACGCCGAACTTGACGCAGCACTTGTTGCTCAAGGTGTGGCTGATCAACTCGTCAATCGAATCGCATTTCGTCGCGCCATGAAGCGCGCCGTGCAGAACGCCCAGAAGCAAGGCGTGCAGGGCATTCGGGTGCAGTGTTCAGGTCGTCTTGGTGGCGCAGAAATGTGTCGTCGCGAGTGGTATCGCGAAGGTCGCGTGCCGCTACACACACTTCGTGCAAACATTGACTACGGTTTCCGCGAAGCAGCAACGACTGCTGGTCGCATTGGCGTCAAGGTGTGGCTATATAAAGGTGAGATTCTTCCTTACAAGAGCCAAACTGACGACCGAATCGCACGCGAAGCTGCGATGGCCGCGGGCGAGACTTCTGGTCACTCTGATGCAACTCGCAAAGTTGTGACCTCGGCTGGACCAAAAGCGGTTGAGCTTGATGACGTCGCCGTGGCGCCTTTGGTTAAAGAGGCCGACCCAGAGTTCGAGCGTTTGTTGGACGAAGAAGAAGACATTCAGCGTCGTAGCCACGAGAGCCATGAAACTCCTCATTTTAAGCGAGAGGTATAAACAGTCATGTTGGAACCACGCAAAGTCAAGCACCGCAAGCAGCACCGCGGTCGCATGAACGGCGTCTCGAAAGGCGCGAACGAACTTGCATTCGGTGAATACGGTATTCAAGCACTTGAACCGGGTTGGATCACAGCACGCCAAATTGAAGCATCGCGTATCGCGATGACGCGTCACATCAAGCGCGGTGGAAAAGTTTGGATCAACGTGTTTCCTGACAAGTCAGTGACCAAGAAACCTGCTGAAACACGCATGGGTTCTGGCAAAGGCAACCCAGAGTTGTGGGTCGCAGTCGTCAAGCCAGGTCGAGTTTTGTTCGAACTGTCTTACCCAACTTCGGCGACCGCACATCAGGCTTTGAGCCGTGCGGCACAAAAGTTGCCGATTAAGACGCGCATCATCACTCGAAATGAGGCGATCTGACATGGCACGCGAACTAACCGAACTTCGTGAAATGGATCTCGCCACGCTCGTTGATGAGTTGCGCGCGACAAAACAAGAGGCACTTAATCTTCGTTTTCGTAATGCCACAGGTCAGCTTGATGACACTGCGGCAATTACGAAAGCACGTCGTCAAATCGCTCGAATCAGCATGTTGATTCGTGAGCGAGAAATCGTTGCTGCAGAATCTGCAGGGAAGTGAGCAAAATTATGGCTGAAGCTACACCAGAGTCGACAGAACGTAACCTTCGCAAGTCGCGAGAGGGCGTAGTCGTGTCGAACAAGATGAACAAGACGATTGTGATTGCAATCGTCGAGCGAATTCGTCACCAGAAATACGAGAAGTTTGTGACCCGAACGAAGAAGCTTTATGCACACGATGAGGCCAACGAAGCAAAAGTTGGCGACCGCGTGCGCGTTATGGAGACCCGCCCGTTGTCAAAACTCAAGCGTTGGCGAGTTGTCGAAATTCTGGAGCGTGCAAAGTGATTCAACAAGAAACCCGACTTCGCGTTGCCGACAACAGTGGCGCTCGTGAGGTGCTCGTGATCAAGGTGCTCGGCGGCACTCGTCGTCGTTATGCGTCGATCGGTGATGTCTTTATCGGCACTGTCAAAGATGCAATTCCTGGTGCGGCTGTCAAAAAAGGTGAAGTTGTGCGCTGTGTGGTTGTGCGCGTGGCCAAAGAAAAGCGTCGTCCAGACGGCAGCTACATCAAGTTCGACGAGAACGCGGCAGTGTTGATCAAAGAAGACTTGACTCCACGCGGAACTCGAATTTTCGGTCCGGTGGGTCGAGAGTTGCGAGACAAAAAGTTCATGCGAATTATTTCGCTTGCCCCGGAGGTGTTGTGACATGAAGTTTAAAAAAGGTGACAGCGTGATCGTGATTGCCGGCAAAGACAAAGGTGCTACTGGCACCATCTCTTCGGTACTCCCGGCAAAAAATAAAGTGATTATTGACAAGGTGAATGTCGCCAAGCGCCACATGGTCGCCCGTGGTAAGAACACCAAGAGTGAAATCCTCGAAAAGCCGATGCCGATTCACGTTTCAAACGTGGCGATCAATCAAGGCGGCAAGCCATCAAAGATTGGTTACAAGGTGGATAAAAAAGGCAACAAAGTCAGAGTCGCCAAGAAAACTGGAGCAGAGATTTAATGGCTGCAACAACTAAATACATGCCGCGCATGAAGGCGCATTACCTGAACACCGTGCGCACTGATTTGATGAAGCAACTTGAGTTGTCGAATCCAATGCAGGTGCCAACGATCGAAAAAATCGTGATCAATATGGGCGTGGGTCGGGCAACTCAGCAAGCGTCGTTGCTTGATGGCGCAGTCGCCGACTTGACAGCGATCACCGGTCAAAAGCCGCTCGTGACCAAGTCACGTATCGCCATCGCGTCGTTTAAGTTGCGCGAGGACCAAGCGATTGGTTGCAAAGTGACGATGCGCGGAGACCGTATGTGGGAGTTCTTCGATCGAATGTTGTCGATTGCAATTCCGCGAATTCGCGACTTCAGGGGTCTTTCGGGCAAGTCGTGGGACGGCAACGGCAACTACACATTCGGTTTGACCGAGCAACTTGCATTCATGGAAGTTCGCATCGATCAGGTGGACGTACCTCGAGGCATGGACATCACGATTGTTACAACTGCAAAGAGCGATGTTGCAGGAAAAGCGCTACTTGATGCTTTTGGTTTTCCATTTCGCAAGGGCGAAGTACCAGCGTCTGTCACCAAAGCCAAGAAATCTAAGAAGAAATAAATTTACAGGACTAACACGGGACTAATTAGGACAACAACATATGGCAAAAAAATCACTCAGAATCAAAGCAGAGGCAAAACCAAAGTTCAAGGTACGCGGCTACACCCGCTGCCAGCGTTGTGGTCGAACTCGTTCGGTCTACAAAAAATTTGGTTTGTGCCGTTTGTGCTTCCGCGAGCTGGCGCACGCGGGCGAGATTCCTGGGATCACAAAGGCAAGTTGGTAATCGATCATGATGACTGACCCAATCGCCGACATGCTCACACGCATTCGCAACGGAAACGTTGCGTTGCGCAATGAAGTTTTAATGCCTGCGTCAAAACAAAAGTCTGCTCTCGCCGAAGTTCTCAAGCGCGAGGGCTTCATCTCGGATTATTCGGTTGTCCAAGATCCGCAAGGGTCGGGCAAGGCCCTGAAGATAACGATGAAGTACGGCACCGATCGTCAGCGCACGATTTCAGGGATCAAGCGAATTTCGACACCGGGCTTGCGCGTTTATCGTGCGGCAACTGAAGTGCCGCGCGTGCTTGGTGGTCTCGGAGTAGCAGTTTTGTCAACAAGTCACGGACTCATGACCGACCGCGAAGCGCGCAAGCGCAACGTTGGTGGCGAAGTCATGTGTTTCGTGTGGTAATTCGAGAGTCGAACGGAGAAACAAAATGTCACGCATAGGAAAATCAGCACTCGCAGTGCCGACAGGGGTCGAAGTGACGATCTCTGGCGCCGCAGTGACGATCAAGGGACCTAAGGGCACCTTGAAGCGCGAACTTCCCGTTGGTGTCTCTGCTCGCCGCGAAGAGAACAACTTGTTTGTCGAGCGTGCCGATGATGAGCGCGACGCTCGTGCGCGTCACGGTTTGGCTCGCACACTTTTGTCGAACATGATTGTTGGCGTGACCCAGGGCTACACCAAGGCACTTGACATTCAAGGTGTTGGTTATCGCGCCGAGTCACAAGGACCAAGCAAATTGAAGTTGGCACTCGGCTTTTCGCACCCAATTATTTATACGGCACCAGAGGGCGTGACTTTCGAAGTGACCGCACAAACTCAAATTGTGATCAAGGGCAACGACAAAGAGACAGTCGGGCAAGTTGCCGCGAACATTCGTAGCATGCGCAAACCCGAGCCGTACAAGGGTAAGGGCGTTCGATATTTGAACGAGCGCGTTCGTCGTAAGGCCGGCAAGACCGGCAAGAAGTAGATAAAGGACCAACTCAACTATGGCTAACACAGCAGAAAAAAGACACTCAGGGCGCTTGCGTCGTCAGCGTCGGGTGCGCAAAAAGATTCATGGCACCGCCGATCGTCCACGCTTGGCTGTTTTCCGCAGCAACAAACATCTTTCGGCGCAATTGATCGACGATGATGCCGGTCGCACGATCGCTTCGGCTTCTTCGCTTGAGGCTGAATTTCGCAAATCAGGTTCTGGGTCAACCGTTGAAGCGGCGACACGGGTCGGCAAGGCGGTTGCACAACGCGCCAAACAAGTCGGCGTCACAAGAGTTGTTTATGACCGTGGTGGGTTCTTGTATCACGGTCGTATCGCAGCAGCAGCACAAGCTGCTCGAGAAGAAGGCTTGGAGTTCTAAATGAGCGATGTAAATAAAGTTCCGGCAGTTCCTGGTGCAGAAGAGACAGGTCGCCGTGTGCGACGCGATCGTCGCGAGCCACGCGAGAAGCGAGAGCCACGTCCACCAGCAAAGGTTGGCGAGATCGGTGATTCACGCGTTGTGCACATCAATCGCGTGGCCAAGGTCGTTAAAGGTGGCCGTCGTTTTTCGTTTACTGCGCTTGTTGTAGTTGGCGACCGCAACGGGCGTGTGGGTCTGGGTTACGGCAAGGCAAAAGAAGTGCCATTGGCAATTCAAAAGGGCACCGAAGAAGCAAAGCGAAATATTTTTCATGTTGCGCTTGCTGGTGCAACCATCACACACGCCACGATCGGTATCAACGGTGCTGGTCGCGTAATGCTCAAGCCGGCTGCTCCTGGTACTGGTGTTATCGCTGGTGGTGCAGCCCGAATTATTCTTGAAGAAGCGGGCATTAAAGATGTTTTGGCAAAAGTTTTGGGTTCGTCAAATGCGATCAACGTCGCAAGGGCAACGATCAACGGTCTGAAGGGTTTGCAACGGCCTGACGAAGTTGCCAAGCGTCGTGGTTTGCCAGCAGAAGATTTCGTACCAAAAGGTATGTTGCGCGCCTACACAGAGCGCAAGAAAACAATTTCGAGTCTCGGAGCCAAATGATCATGGCAACTGCAAAGAAAGTCGCCAAGCCAGCCAAAAAAGCAGCGACGAAAAAAGCTGTCGCTGTCAAAGCAACTCGTAAGGCACACACTGGTCAAACAGTTGTGGTCACCCAAGTGCGCTCACAGATTGGCATCATGCCCAAGACGAAAGCAACAATGCGCGCGCTTGGCTTGCGCAAAATCGGCGACGTCAACACATTGCCAGATCGTCCAGAGATTCGCGGGATGATTGCGCGAGTGCCTCACCTTATTGAAGTAAGTCAAAAAGGAGCATAATCATGCGCGTCGATGAAATCGGACCTCGCTACGGAGCACGAAAGAAGCCGAAGCGCGTCGGTCGTGGCACTGGTGGCAAAGGCGGAAAAACTGCTGGTCGCGGTACAAAAGGTCAGTACGCGCGCAACACGGTTGCTCGCGGTTTTGAAGGTGGACAAATGCCTCTCAAGCAACGCGTGCCAAAACTGAAGGGGTTCAACAACCCGTTTCGTGTCGAGTACTACGCAGTCAACCTTGACGCGATTGATTCGCTCGGCGCAAGTGAAGTTGATCCGGCAAAACTCGTTTCGGGTGGCGTTGCGCACAAGGGCCAAATGATCAAAGTTTTGGGTCGTGGCAAAATAACTCGTGCAGTCAAAGTTTCGGCACACGCTGTTTCTAAGTCGGCCCAAGATGCAATCGTCGCGGCAGGCGGATCAGTAGTGATCTTGCCGCCAACATACAGAGGCGTTCGCCCACCCGCCAAGGGCAGTCAGTTCACCAACCGTTAGTACAGTGAGCATTGGTCCGCTTCTAGAACGAACAGCGAGGTAATTTCGTGGCAAAAATTGGCAACATTTTCAAGGTCGCAGAACTTCGTAATAAGATTCTGTTCACATTGGCGATGTTGCTCATTTATCGCCTGGGCGTTTCTCTGCGAGTGCCAGGTGTTGACGCTCAAGCAGTCAGCCAGTTGCGTGAAGCATCAAAATCGCAAGGTGCACTTGGTTTCTTGAACCTGTTCTCGGGTGGGGCATTCGGCAGTTTCTCTATTTTTGCGCTTGGCATCATGCCATACATCACTTCGAGCATCATCATGCAGGTTTTGACTGTTGTAATTCCGAAGCTTGAGCAGTGGCAACAAGAAGGCGCGACGGGTCAACGCAAGATCACCCAATGGACTCGCTATGTGGCGATTGGCATTGCAACTCTGCAGGGCGCTGGTCTGACTTTTATTTTCGGTCAGGGTCGCGGTTCGGCATTTTTCGGCGCAAGCACTCAGGCACCAGATGTTGTGTTGCTTGATCCGTTCATGCCACGAGCCTTGTTGGTGATTCCGTCACTCGTAGCGGGTACGGCATTGTTGATGTGGTTGGGCGAATTGATTAGCCAACGAGGCATTGGCAACGGTATGTCGATGGTAATTTTTGCGTCTGTTGTCAGTGATTTGCCGTACAGCTACTATTCGCTGTTGCAGTCCCGCAAAACTTTGGTGTTTATTATCTTGGTTGCACTAACTCTCGCAATCATTCTCGCCGTGGTGCGCGTCGAACTGGGTCAACGACGACTGCCCGTGCAGTTCGCAAAACGGGTAGTCGGTCGCAAAATGTACGGTGGCCAGAACACTTACATTCCGTTGAAAGTCAACCAGTCGGGCGTTGTGCCGATTATTTTCGCAAGTTCCGTGTTGCTGTTGCCAGTTTTGATGTCGAACATGCTGGGTAGTGGCGAAGGTTGGCGAGGTTCGATTGCTCGCTTCGTGGACCAATACCTGATCAACAGTCAGAACTTGTTGTATGTCACGGTTTTCGCGTTGTTGATTGTCGCGTTCGCTTACTTTTATAACTCGATTGCTTTCGATCCGATTCGACAAGCCGATCAGTTGCGCAAGCAGGGCGGTTTTATTCCGGGTATTCGACCCGGTCAACAGACAGAAACTTTTTTGTCGAAAACGGTGAATCGCATCACATTGCCTGGCGCGACATTCGTAGCCGTAATTGCGATCTTGCCGTACATCGTGTTGTGGGTTGGCAACGTAACCTCATTTCCGTTTGCTGGCACAACAGTTTTGATCGCAGTTGGAGTGGCGCTTGAATTGATGCGCCAGATTGATAGCCAGTTGATGCAGCGAAATTATGAAGGTTTCCTCAAGCAATAATCTCGAATGACGTAAACACGAACAACGTTTTATTGGCCACAGGATAGGAATAAAAAATCATGACCGCTGGAGTGAGAATAATCATGTTCGGCCGGCAAGGTGCTGGCAAGGGTACGCAGAGTGTTCGGCTCGCAAAACATTTCGGTGTTCCACATGTTTCAACTGGCGAAATGTTGCGCAATGCTGTGAAGCAAGATTCTGTCGTCGGTCGCGCGGCCAAAGCTGTTTTGGATCGTGGTGAACTAGTGGCTGATGATTTAATGCTTTCTTTGGTGCAAGGTCGTATCGGTCAAGAAGATGCAAGAACTGCCGGATTCGTTTTGGATGGTTTTCCGCGCACGATTGTTCAAGCCACGGCATTTGATTCATTGACCCAGACGCGACCCGTTGGTTTTGTGATTGATCTGGATGTCAAGCGAGAGGTCGTCTTAGGGCGGCTGTCTTCGCGCAGGGTTTGTCGGTCATGTGATGCGAGTTATACCGCCACTGGAAACGAGCCGAATCCGTGGAAGTGTTCGAATTGCGGTGGGACAGTGGTTCAACGCACCGACGACACGCCGGCGGCGATAAATAAACGCTTGGATGTCTATGAGGTCCAGACGGAACCGTTGATTGCTTACTATCAGGGACGGGGTTCGCTGCATTTAGTAGATGGCTTGGGCTCGCCAGACGAGGTCTTTGAGCGCATAAAAACAGTGGTTGAAACTGGCCTGCGCCGATAGCCTGACTAGTCGCCCTAAACGGTCTTCGGACTGTCGGGTAATAAGAGTAAAAACCAAGAATCTGTTCGGAGAAACATTGCCCAAAAATAAGGAAGACGCAATCGTGCTGGAAGGCAAGATTACTGAATCCTTACCCAACGCAATGTTTCGAGTTGAGTTAGAGAACGGACACACGGTCTTGGCTCATATTTCGGGAAAGATGCGAATGAACTACATTCGAATCCTTCCGGGCGACAAAGTGCAAGTAGAACTAACACCGTATGACCTCACAAGAGGTCGTATTACATATCGATTTAAATAAAAAGGCGTGCTGTGAAAGTAAGAACCAGCGTTAAGAAAATCTGCGAGAAGTGCAAGGTTATTCGTCGGCACAGTCGCGTGATGGTGATTTGCGAGAACCCACGTCACAAGCAACGTCAAGGCTGAGCGAGAGAGACAAGATGGCACGTATTTCTGGAGTCGACATTCCGCGCGAGAAGCGCCTTGAAGTTGGACTTACCTATATATTCGGTATCGGTCGCACGACTGCCAAAAAACTTTGCAGTGAAACTGGTATCAATCCAGACACTCGAGTTCGCGACTTGACCGACTCTGAAGTGAACAAGATTCGTATTTTCATCGAAAACAACCTCAGCGTGGAAGGTGATCGTCGTCGCAATGTGCAGACGGACATCAAGCGCAAGATCGAGATTGGTTCATATCAAGGCACGCGTCATCGCAAAGGCTTGCCTGTACGCGGCCAACGTACGCACACAAATGCACGCACACGAAAAGGTCCGAAGAAGACGGTTGCTAATAAAAAGATTGCAGTAAGGAAGTAGTCATGGTCGAACCAAAAGCACCAACCCGCAAGCGCAAGCGCGAGCGTCGCAATGTCACATCAGGCATTGTCCATATCAAGAGCACTTTCAACAACACGATTGTCTCGGTCACCGACACTGAAGGCAATGTAATTTCATGGGCATCGTCTGGCGGCGTTGGGTTCAGTGGCTCGCGCAAGTCGACGCCATTTGCTGCACAAATGGCCGCCGAGAAGGCCGGTCGAGCAGCGATGGAGCTTGGTCTTCGTCGCGCCGAAGTTCATGTAAAAGGTCCGGGTTCGGGTCGTGACACCGCGTTGCGTCAAATTCAAAATCTCGGCATTGAAGTCTCGGGGATCAAAGATCTTTCACCAGTACCCCATAACGGCTGTCGCCAGTCAAAACGAAAGAGGCCATAACTCATGGCTCGCTACCTCGGTCCTAAAGTTCGCATCTCGCGCCGACTCGGCATCAATGTTTTCGAAAACACGAAGGGTTCGAAGGCTCTTGAGCGTCGTCCGTTTCCGCCAGGTCACCACGGTCGTTCACGTCGCAAGGGTGCTGGCAGCGAATATCTTGCGCAAATGCAAGAAAAGCAAAAGGCAAAGTTCATCTACGGCTTGCTTGAGCGCCAATTTCGCAACCTATATAAGAGGTCAGTTCGTTTGACTGGTCCAACTGGTGAGAACCTATTGCGTCTCTTGGAGTTGCGTCTTGACAATGTGGTTTATCGCGCAGGTTGGGCAGCATCACGCCCACAGGCACGCCAGTTTGTAAGTCACGGCTTGATCAAAGTTGATGGCAAGCGGGTAGATATTCCGTCGTACACATTGCAAAAGGGTGAAGTTGTGACGCTGTCGACAAAGGGCGGCAACATGATCGTCATTCAGCACAACATCGACACGCTTGACCGCAAGGTTGTGGCGTGGCTGGATGTTGCCGAAGCAGGTAGGCAAGTCACCGTGCGTGAGTTGCCTGTTCGCGAGCAAATTGATGTGCCTGTGCGAGAACAATTAATCGTCGAGCTTTATTCGAAGTAACCCCAAAATAAAACGGTCAGAGGAGAAATCATGCTTGTAATCCAGCGCCCAACAGTCGAACCAATCGGATCACCAGAAAATAACCGTCAAAAGTTTTCGGTTGGTCCACTCGAGCCAGGTCTTGGCCACACAATCGGCAACTCGTTGCGCCGAATGTTGCTGTCGTCGATTCCCGGTGCGGCAATTACATCGGTCAAGTTCGAGTCTGCATTGCACGAGTTCGACACGATTGAGGGCGTTACTCAAGATGTGACCGAAATTATCCTCAACTTGAAAGACATTGTGTTGCAGTCGACTTCAGACGAGCCAATCGTTTTGAATGTTGATGTGCGAGGTCCAATTAGTCTCACGGCCGGCGACATTCAGTGTCCGCCAGAAGTAGAAATTCTCAACAAGTCACAAAAGATTGCCACGCTTTCGGCCAAGGGCAAACTCGTGTTTGAACTCACCGTCGAGCGCGGCAACGGCTACATGTCGTCCGACCGCGATGGGGCTCGCAAGACAATCGGTATCATCCCGATTGATGCGATCTTCTCGCCGATTCGTCGCGTGACTTTCGAGGTTGTACCAACTCGCGTTGAGCAGTCGACGAACTATGACAATTTGATCATCGACATCGAGACTGATGGTTCGATCACACCGATTGATTCGCTTGCCTCGGCAGGCGCGACATTGCGATCGCTTGTAGATCTCGTGGCAAACCTCACCGCAGAGCCAGTTGCACTTGAACTCGGCGAAGTTTCGGGCTACTCAAGCGGCGCAGGTGACCTAGACATGTCAATCGAAGATCTTGACTTGTCGGAGCGCCCACGCAACTGCCTGAAGCGCGGCCAGATCAACACAATCGGCGAGTTGCTTACTCATTCAGAAGAAGATTTGATGAACATCACCAACTTTGGCCAGAAGAGCCTCGACGAAATCAAGCAGAAGCTTGATGAGCGCGGGCTTTCACTTCGCGTCTGAGTGCACGAGATATTCAACGAAGTTAAATAAGGAGACGATTCAATATGCCAGGTAGACCACGCCGCGGACCAAGCTTTGGTGGTAGTTCATCGCACGAAAAATTGATGATGGCCAACTTGGCATCGTCATTGTTCGCTGCCGAAGGCATCGTGACAACCGAGTCAAAAGCCAAGGCCCTTCGACCGATCGCCGAGAAGTTGATCACCAAGGCAAAGAAAGCACAGGGCACCAGCCCGATGCGCGTTCACCGTATTCGCCAGATTCAGAGCTATTTGCGCGACAAAGAAATGACGAACAAACTTGTCAACGTTGTTGCCCCAAGATATTTGGAGCGAAATGGTGGATACTTGCGAATCATGAAGCTTGGTCCACGCCATGGTGACAACGCACCAATGGCGCGAATCGAACTGATCTAGTCAAAAATAAAACCGATGCGTCGAGTGCGCTTGGTTGTTGCCTATAACGGAGAACCATTTCATGGTTTTGCGATTAACCCCAAAGTTGCGACGGTTGCGGGCACGCTCGGTGGGGCGTTAGAACAGATTTTTCAGACCCCGACACCTCTGGTGTCGGCTGGTCGAACCGACGCCGGTGTTCACGCGACAGCCCAGGTGATTAGTTGTGATGTTGCCGCTGATTGCGATCTGGCGACTTTGCGCAAGCAACTGAACTCGATGTGCGGTCCAGAAATAATCGTCAAAGATATTGCCTGGGCGACGAGTGACTTTCATGCCAGGTTTTCGGCGATCTGGCGCCACTATCAATATTTTGTTTATAACGCCGACTTTCCAGACCCATTCAAGGTTTCGTCCTCGTGGCATGTGATTGCGCCGCTGAATCTGCATGCGATGCAGTTGGCATGTGATCCAATAATTGGCACGCATGATTTTTCGGCATTTTGTCGTCGGCCTAAACCGGACAACGATCCAGACCTTGAGGGCCCAGAAATTGCAGATGGCTCTGGCGAAATTGTGCGTGAGAAGTCGTTGCGCCGCTGTGTGATGCAGGCGAGTTGGCGCGAGGTCGGCGAGTCGATGTTTCGCTTTGATATTCGGGCGAATGCTTTTTGTCATCAGATGGTTCGTTCGCTGGTTGGAACTTTCGTCGAAATAGGATCACGAAAGCGCCCGAGTAGCGACATGATGGCGTTGATTCGTTCGGGAGATCGAGCAGAGGCTTCGCAACTGGCCCCGCCACAGGGTCTGTTTTTGACCGAAGTCGGGTATCCGAGCGATGTCACCTGAGGCAATAACCCATATTTTTGTGGGGCTAATTGTGATTTAATGGGTTTTGGCCCTATCCTTACAAGGCCGTTAAAACGAGTGTGTAATGCATTCTGGCTAGAACAATATTTTTTTAAGGAACTTTCAATGCGTACCTATTCAGCAAAAACGACCGACGTGCAGCGTGCCTGGCACATCATCGACGCCGAAGGCCTGGTGCTGGGTCGTCTTTGCACCGAAGTCGCAACATTGCTGCGTGGCAAACATAAGCCGATGTACACACCAAGCATGGACACAGGCGACCATGTTGTGATAATCAACGCATCAAAGATCGTGCTTACTTCGGGTAAGGCAGATCGCGAAATGGTTTATGACTATTCGGGTTACCCAGGTGGTCTCAAGTCTGAGACTTATGCAAACTTGCTGGATCGCAAACCAGGCGACGCGATTCGTCGTTCGATTCGTGGCATGTTGCCAAAAGGTTCACTTGGTCGACAGATGCTCAAGAAGTTGCAGGTTTATCCAGGTACAGAACATCCGCATGCAGCACAATCACCAAAAGTGTTTGAACTTCCGCATGCCAAGGCTCGCTGAGTCGCAGAAAATTCGAAAAAAGGAACTAACTCGTGGGAACAAAGCCATTAACTCAGACAACAGGTCGACGCAAGAACGCAGTTTGCCGTGCGCGACTGCGACCAGGTACTGGTGTTGTAAAAATCAATGATCGTGCGTTTGCCGAATATTTTCCATCAGAAGTGCAACGCAACTCGTCGACTGAAGCGTTGCGAATTACCAACACCGAGTCGAGTTACGACGTAGACGCCGACATTTTTGGCGGCGGAATCGCCGGGCAGTCGGGTGCTTTGCGCATGGCGATCGCACGAGCACTCGTTGAACTAGACCCAACACAACGATTGGCATTGAAGAAGGCAGGCTTGTTGACTCGCGACTCGCGTCGCAAGGAGAGCAAGAAATACGGGCTCAAAAAGGCGCGCAAAGCGCCACAGTACACAAAGCGTTAATTCGTCTTTGCAACGCATGGCCTCTTGCCGTGCGTGTTTCTATTTTTAATAATCGTTTGCAACACTCTTTGTTACGACAAGGCATTGGTGATTAGATGTTGACATTTGGTACCGACGGGGTTCGCGGAGAATTCGGCAAAGAATTGACCGAGACTTACTCAGCCAGCCTCGTTGTTGTGGTGGCGAAGGTTTTGGGGTGCAAAAATGTTGTGATTGGTCGAGACACGCGTGAATCGGGTGTGTTGCTTGAAACGGCCATTGCCGCAGCACTGATTTCGCGCGGCGTAGAAGTGCAGTTGATGGGTGTTGCCCCGACGCCGGCGATTGCGTTTGCCGCGCGACAGCACGAAGTAGTGGCGATTGCTATTACCGCTTCACACAACTTGTATCAAGACAACGGGCTAAAGATTTTTGGTGTTGGTGGACGCAAACTTTCTGATGCTGACCAACAGCGCATCGAGCGCCAATTGGCGGCGGGCGACGAGATCGCGGGCAGCGTGGGAGGGGCTGGCATAACGAGCGTGGCGCGACCAGAACTGTTGCAAGAGTATTGCGACTGGCTGATTGGTTCGATACAGCCCGATGGGTTGAAGAATTTGCATGTCGCCCTTGATTGTGCCAACGGTGCATACAGCAGCGTGGCGCCCAAGGTGTTGACAAAACTTGGTGCCACGGTGACGACGATAAATGCGACGCCAGATGGCAGAAACATAAATCTGCAGTGCGGGGCAACCCACCCCGCGATGTTGAGCGAGGTTGTCAAAAATGTCGGCGCACATTTTGGTGTTGCTTTTGATGGTGATGGCGACCGATTGATTGCAATTGACGGCAACGGCGAGATCGTGGACGGAGACCATCTGCTGGCAATCAGCGCACTTGAAATGAAGCGGCAGGGAACTTTGCGTAACAACAAAGTTGTCGTGACGGTTATGACCAACATTGGCTTTCACCAGGCGATGAATCAAGCAGAGATTGAAGTAGTCACAACCCCGGTCGGCGACAGATCAGTTTTGATCGCCCTTGAACAGGGTTCGCTTTCGTTGGGCGGAGAACAAAGTGGACACATTATCTATCGTGATTTGGCGACAACCGGTGACGGTTTGCTCGCGGCGTTGAGACTCGCTTCGTTGATCGTTGGTTCAAAGAAATCGCTGAGCGAGATCGCCGGTCAAGCAATGACTAGTTTTCCGCAGGTGTTGATCAACCTTCGCGTCGGCAGACGAGTTGAAGATATAGATCAACTTTTTAAAAACGAGATCGCAACGGCCGAGAAATCTCTTGGAGGAGTCGGTCGCGTTTTGGTGCGAGCAAGTGGAACCGAGCCGATGGTGCGGGTGATGGTTGAGGCACCGCAACAAGATATGGCTGAGACGGTGGCTGCAACATTGGCCGATGCGATAACTGCGCGACTCGGCTGATAGCGATGCGAAAGTAGACTAGAAATTATGTGCGGAATTATCTGCGTGTTGAGCCGCAAGACTCGACGAGCCACCCCGACCGCCAAAGAGATCTTGGCTCTGCTGGATGCCGCTTTGGACGCAGGCACCAAGAGTGATATTGACCAACTCGCCCAAGCCGTGACGACCGCCGACAAACTTTTGCGTGGCGAGGCCGGCCAGTTGTGTATGGCCGACAACCATCAGTTGATTGCCGCAATGACTTCTCGAATTGACCAACTGGATGCGATTGTCAACGCCTATGAACAGTCGGTCGAGAAATTGGCAAGTCTGCAGACTGAAACTTCGCAGCATGCGTTGGACGAAATAATTCGCGCCAAAGATGCGATTTGGGAAATACGTAATGATCGAATTCGCACGGCGAAACTCGTCGATGCATTGGCCGGGCAAGGGGCTTCGGATTCGGCACGCAGTGGATATTTTTCGATTCAGCAGGCGTTCTCGGGTTTGGATCGACTCGAGGTTCGCGGTCGAGATTCGGCGGGCATACATGTGCTCGTATCGAATCATGGTCTGAAGGCAACCGACAAAGAAGTTAAAGCGTTACTGGCGAATCGCCGCGAAGATGCATTATTCATGTCTGGGGCGATGCGCATAACAGAGAATGCGTGGTCGTTTGTATATAAGGCCGCCGCGGAAATTGGCGAACTTGGTGACAATACCCGCGTGATGCGCAACGCCGTGATGGCTGACGCGTTGTTGCGACTTTGTATTTCGCAACCAAATGCGCAAGTTGCAGTGTTGGCACACACCAGGTGGGCGAGCGTCGGAATCATCTCTGAACCCAATGCGCACCCCGTGAACAGCGAAGAACTTGAAGGCAAGCATGATCACGCATATTTGGTGGCGGCATTGAACGGCGATGTCGACAACCATGCTGACTTGCGAGTGCAATATGGTTTGCGTGTCGCGGGGCCGATAACAACCGACGCAAAAGTTATCCCTGCATTGGTTTCGCGAAAACTAGCGACGACCAAAAATTTGACCGACGCATTTCGTGAAACTGTCGCCCAGTTTGAGGGTTCGGTGGCGATTGCGGTCGCAGGCGCGACCGAGCCGGACAAATTGTTGCTGGCTCTGCACGGTAGTGGTCAAGGATTGTGCATTGGTCTCGCCGAGGATCGATTCATTGTTGCCAGCGAACCATACGGCGTGGTCGAAGAGACTCTCAACTATGTGCGCATGGACGGAGAGGCACTCGCCGATGTCAATAATCCGTCGAGCAGAGGTCAAGTAGTTGCCCTCTCGGCGGCCAACGCCGGCGAATTATCTGGCATCGAGTTGGTCGCCTATGACGGACGCAGAATTGATTTGACGGCTGAGAAAGTTCTGACTGCCGAGATAACGACGAGAGACATAAATCGCGGTGAGCACAAACACTTTTTGGCAAAAGAGATTGCCGAGGCACCTGAAAGTTTCCGTAAAACAATTCGCGGGCGAATCGTCGAAAATAACGGCGTGTTGACAACCGATTTGGGCGAAAAAGTGCTGCCACAATCAATTTGTGATCGGTTGGCGGCGGGCACAATCACGAAAGTTCGTGTAATCGGCCAAGGAACAGCGGCGGTTGCTGGCCAGGCACTTGCCAAGTTGCTCAACGAATTAGTCGGCATTGGCTTGAGCGCCGAAGCGCTGTTGGCTAGCGAGCTTTCGGGTTTTGGTTTGCAACTTGACATGAGCGACACGCTCGTTGTTGCGGTAAGCCAAAGCGGCACTACAACCGACACGAATCGCACCGTTGATTTGGCACGCGCACGCGGCGCGAGTGTTCTGGCGATTGTCAATCGTCGTGGCAGTGAGCTCGCGGCGAAAGCAGACGGTGTGATGTATACATCTGACGGTCGCGACGTCGAGATGAGCGTTGCCAGCACCAAGGCGTTTTACGCGCAGGTTGCAGCCGGCGCACTTTATGCGTGTGCGTTGTCAAAAGCACTCGGCAAATCTTCTGACCGTGCGCGACATGAGCTCTTGGCTGGTTTGCGCAAGATACCTGATGCGCTTGTTGAAGTTTTGGCGACGCGACCAGAGATTGCGGCGGCGGCGAAACAGTTTGCGTCGTCGCGGCGCTATTGGACGGTGGTTGGCAACGGCATGAATTTGATCGCGGCCCAAGAGGTGCGGATCAAATTATCCGAGCTTTGTTATAAATCAATTTCGAGTGACTCAACCGAAGACAAAAAACACATCGACTTGTCTTGTGAGCCGTTGATTTTTGTGTGCGCAACCGGGCTGCTCGAAGGAACGGCGTCAGACGTGGCCAAAGAGATTGCGATTTATCGTGCGCACAAGGCCCTGCCGATCGTCGTTGCGACGGCAGGCCAGACGCGCTTTGATGCCGCCGCCGCGGTGTTGTTGGTGCCGAGTGTCGAGACGAGCCTGTCGTTTATTTTGAGTGTGATGGTCGGACATTTGTTCGGCTACGAGGCGGCCCTGGCGATTGA
>CAMDEC010000028.1 GCA_945893395.1 Bifidobacterium breve | reverse complement strand
AGCGCGCGCGGGTGCTGTGCGTATTGATTGATCTCGTGTCAATGGAAGAAATTTCGCCCGCGGAACAAGAAGAAATTTTGTTGCGCGAATTAAAGGCGTATCAACCAGAACTTTTAGATCGGCCACGATTGATCGTGGCGACCAAAACCGATTCGGCGACATCAGAAGCGATTGCTGCATGGCAGGGTCCGAAGATTTCGGCGGTGACGGGCGATGGCGTGCGCGATGTGTTGAACCAATTGGCTCTGCTCGTCGCCGAAGCCCGAACATCTGAACCTGCGCCAATCGGGCCTGTTACGTTTCGCCCAGAGCCGCAGGGCACACGCGTCGAACGTCTCGGTAGAAACGAGTTTCGTCTACATGGTCGTGACATTGAGCGTTCAGTCGCACTGAACGACGTGACCAACGCCGACGCTTTGAACTATGTCGATGATCGCATGTCGCGTCTCGGGGTGCCGAGATTATTGGCGCGCGCCGGTGCGACCGAAGGCGCAATCGTCTGGATCGGTACATTTTCTTTTGACTACACACCGGAGCAATAGTCATGCGCGTTGTTGTAAAAATTGGTACTTCTTCAATCACGACCGAACTTGGCAGCATTAATTCTGCTGCAGTTAGTTCGTTGTGCCAAGAAGTTGCCGCATTGCGCAAAGCAAATCACGAAGTTTTGGTCGTCACATCTGGCGCCGTCGCTGGTGGCGTTGCCGCACTCAAACTTGGCAAACGACCAACCGACATGCCGACGCTGCAAGCACTGGCTGCCGCGGGGCAAAGTCGGTTGATGCAGGAGTACAACGTGCAACTTGACCAACATCAGTTAGTTGGCGCACAAGTTCTGCTCGTGCCAAACGACTTCATCGATCGACATCAATATCTACACGCTCGCCAAACTTTGCTACGTCTACTCGAGTTGGGTTGTGTGCCGGTGATCAACGAGAACGATGCGATCGCCAGTGATGAAATTCGATACGGCGACAATGATCGAATCGCCGCCCTTGTTGCCCACAGTGTTTCGGCTGATGTATTGATATTGCTGACCGACTTGCAGGGTCTATATACGGCCGACCCGAATGTCGACCCGAAAGCAGTATTTATCGAGACGGTCAGTGCCGATGACGAGTTGTTGTCGGTGCGTGCTGGCAACTCGGCCAATGACCGTGGCAGTGGCGGAATGGCGTCAAAACTTGCGGCTGCACGTATCGCGTCGTGGTCTGGTGTGCGTACGGTGATCGCTGCCGCACAGCGAAAAAATGTCGTCGTCGACGCTGTAAATCAGGTCGTTGGTGCAGGTACACAATTTTTGCCACGCAAACGCGAACTAACCGCGCGCAAACTGTGGATTGCTTTCGCCGCCCAAGCCGCCGGCTCGGTGACGGTCGATGATGGTGCGCGCGATGCTTTGTTGCGTCGCAGCGTTTCGCTGTTGCACGCCGGAGTCAAATCTGTGAAAGGCGATTTTGAAATTGGTGACACGATCGAAGTCTTAGATTCGACCGGGTCGACGATCGCTCGCGGCATGGCGGGCGTCTCGTCGGTGCAGGCAAGTGCGGGTGCCGGGCAAAAGAGCGCAGATTTGGGTGAAGGCGTCTCAGCCGAAGTGATTCACCACGACGACCTGGTTGTGTTGGCCAATTAATTGGAGAGTAATTTAAGTCGACTTGTCTTTCGTCGCAAGATGATGAACGCTAGAACTGCAGAGACCAGATATGCGAACGAGAACGCCAGACCCAAGCCGAGTACGTCATATCTTTCTACCAACACGATTGCCAAAACAATGTTCAGGGCGTTTTCAAAGAGATTGATAAAAAACGGTGTGCGAGTGTCGCCATAACTATAGAAACCACGCAATACAAATAGATAAATCGAAAATCCAGATAGACCAATTGCCAGACCTGAGAGTGCTCTGGCCGTATTGGTCGTCGCCGACGCATCAAAGTTGCCATATTGCAGCAGCAACTCGACGATTGGCTTGGCCAAGAAAAACAAAACAATTGAAGCGGGTATTGTCGCCAGCGCAGTCAGTCGGATGCCTGAAAGAAACTTGCGGTCGAACTCTTGACCGTCGCGTTGGCTCGCCGCGCGGGCAAGTTCTGGCACGAAGGTCGTGGCTATTGAAACCGCCAACAAACCGTGTGGCAGCGAAAAAAAGGTGTAGGCCTTCGAATAGGCGTCGACATTGCCGCTGCCAGGTTGTGCCAAATTCTTGATCACCACGAGGGCTACTTGGTTGGCTGCGACGTATCCAATTGCCCAGCCAGAAAGTCTGAGCAATTGCTTGACAGCCGAATGCGACAAGTCGAAGTTCCACCTGAGTTTGGTTCCGCTGCGGCGCAGAGCGATGAACATGCCGAGTGTCATCACGATGATGCCTGAAGTAGAACCCATGCCGAGCAGCCACTGCAACGATTCATTGTCGACGACTTCGGCGAGCGTCGGTGGGTCGACATCACTCACGTTGCGAATGCCCAGCAGTGTCGCGATCGTGACGATGTTGGCGAGTACCGGCGTCCATGCGGCTGCGAAAAATAATTTTCGTGCGTTCAAGATCGCGGTGATGATTGAAGTGACGCCATAGA
This sequence comes from Bifidobacterium breve, assembly GCA_945893395.1. Classification (GTDB taxonomy): domain Bacteria; phylum Actinomycetota; class Acidimicrobiia; order Acidimicrobiales; family Ilumatobacteraceae; genus BACL27. The sequence continues at coordinate 17,680 of CAMDEC010000028.1, read as the reverse complement.
AAAATATCTGGATCAAAAACAGCCGCGTGAGAGCAGTGCCCGCAGTACGAAAGACATTCGCATCAATTTGGTCGGCAGTGTTCAGCGAAAAAACCCGAAAGATAAGTGGTGCCAAGACAATTGAAACAGCAGTGATGAGGCCAAGAACGACAACTGAGACACTGGCGATTGCGTTGACGGCATCGTCGTCATCGTCTTGCAAATGTCGGGTGAATAGCGGCACAAGTGTGGCGGCAAGAATGCCACCAAGCAACAACTCGTACACAACATTTGGGGCATTGTTGGCCATGTCGTAAGCGTCGGCGAGAGCGGTCTGACCAACAACGACGCCGAAAACAATGATTCGAATTAGTCCCGTGAGCCGACTCAGCGCCGTGCCGCTTGCAACGGTGAGATTGGCTCGCAGCAGACCCGAACGGGCAGTGGGCGTTGCCATGGGTTCTAATCGTATTGTGCTTTTGAGCGGCGTTGCGCTTAGTTGCAGCAAGCCTTGACGGCTAGGGTTATGCGGGTGAAACCACGATTTAAAGATATAGCGACCGTTCGCAGCGGGCTGAAAAAAGAAAATTATCTCGCCGATGATGGCATTGCCGGTGTCGTTTATTTGGCAGACCGTCTGGGCAAGCCAGTGCTAATTGAAGGACCAGCAGGCACCGGCAAGACGCAGCTCGCGAAGAGCGTTGCCGATATGACTGGAGCACGATTGATTCGTTTGCAATGTTACGAGGGTCTGGATGAGTCGAAGGCGCTCTACGAGTGGAACTATAAAAAGCAGCTTCTGCGTATTCAGTCCGACAAGAAGAGCGACTCGTGGAGCGAGGTTCACGACGACATTTTTAGCGAAGAATTTTTGCTGACCCGTCCGTTGCTTGAGGCGATCACCAGCGAAGAACCGGTTGTGTTGTTGATCGACGAAGTGGATCGCGTCGAAGTCGAGACCGAGGCGCTGTTGCTCGAGATTCTCTCCGATTATCAGGTTTCGATCCCCGAATTGGGCACGATTACTGCCAAGCAGATTCCGTTGGTTTTTTTGACTTCGAACAACACACGTGAACTTTCAGAGGCCCTCAAGCGCCGCTGTCTGTATCTGCATGTTGACTACCCAGACCTTGAGCGCGAGAAAGAAATTGTGCTGAACAAGGTGCCGGATATCAGCGATAATTTGGCGGATCAGATTGCCCGCATCGTGCGCAGCATTCGTCAACTTGACTTGAAAAAGGCGCCGTCTGTGAGCGAGACACTTGACTGGGCGCGCACTTTGATGTTGCTCGGCATCGAGACGATCGACGAAAAAGAAGCCAAAGAAACTCTGCATATTCTTCTCAAATATCAGACCGACATCGCCAAAGCGGCCAAAGAACTTTCAGTTACGAAGTGAGTTTTTAAAATGCCCGTGCTTGATCTGATGTCGGGTTTCATCGTTGAATTGCGAAATGCCGGCCTTCCGGTGAGTTTGACCGAGAACCTTGACGCGATGGAAGCGGTGAAAGTGATACCGATCGAAGATCGTGACGCATTCAAGTATGCGTTGGGTGCAACATTGGTCAAAAATAATGCGCACTGGCGAGTTTTCGAAACTATTTTTGAAGTGTATTTTTCGTTGCGTGGCCCAGAATATGAAATAACCCAAGATGGTCAGCCCGATGATTTCTGGCGTGAGATGCAAGAACAAATCGACCAAGTCAAGGGACAAGGCGAAGGCAAAGGCTCTGGTGGGGGAATGGATTCGCTGACGCCAGAAGAAATCGCCGCGATGTTGATGCGCGCCTTGATGAGTGGCGATCAGGCGATGATGCGGGCTCTGGCCAAACAATCGGTGCAGCGATTCGCCGGCATGGAGCCGGGTCGACCAGTGGGTGGAACTTATTATCTGTATCGCACGCTCAGAAATCTTGACCTTGACAATATGTTGCAGAAATTGATGGACGCAAATCGCGAAATGAGCAACCAGCAACTTTCGTCGCTCGAAGAACGACTCGAAAAAGATGAGTTTGAAAGTCGTATCGAACAGTTCAAGCAAGAAGTCGAGTCAGAGATTCGGCGTCGACTAGTTGCCGATCGTGGCGCCGAAGCGATGGCCAAGACGTTGCGCAAACCATTGCCAGAAGATGTCGAGTTCATGCATGCAAGTCGCGATGAGATGCAGAGCTTGAAGAAAGCGCTGTATCCGTTGACTCGAAAGTTGGCGGCACGGCTGACACGCAAGCGTCGCCACGGTCGCAAGGGTCCGCTTGATTTTCGAAACACCGTTCGACATTCGCTGAGTTATGGCGGTGTGCCTGCCGATCCAAAGTTTCGCTACCCGCGCCCATCCAAACCTGAGTTGATGGTTGTCGCAGATATTTCTGGCAGCGTTGCGGCGTTTGCAAGATTTACGCTGATGTTCGTTTATGCGATACAAAATCAATTTTCAAAGGTTAGGTCGTTTGTATTTATCGACGGCATCGACGAGGTGACCAAGTTCTTTAAGTCAACCGAAGATATTGGCGAGGCAATCAATCGAGTCAACACCGAAGCCGATGTTGTTTGGGTCGACGGCCACAGCGACTATGGCCATGCTTTCGAGGTGTTCTTTGAGCGTCACGGCAAAGACATCAATTCAAAGACGACCGTGCTGTTGCTCGGCGATGCACGCAACAACTATCACGCGGCGCAGTCATGGGTGGTGAAAGAGATGCGCAAGCGTGCACGCCACGTTTATTGGCTGAACCCCGAGCCGAAGTCTTATTGGAATACGGGCGATTCAATCGTCGGCGAATATGGCGCACACACTGATGGCGTATTTGAGTGTCGAAACTTGCGCCAACTTGAAAGCTTCGTCGAGAACTTAGCCTGATTTGAGTTTGCGTCGCACAACCACGACCCAACCCGCGGCGACGAAAACCGAAAAGATAAACCACTGTGCGGTATAGCTCAGATGTGAGCCGGTTGACAGAACCGGGTCGGCGATGCGCGCTATGACTGACGAGTCTTTTGGTTGTGAGTCGAGCATCTCGAGATAGATCTGCGTGTTCAGGTTCTCAATTTGCGCAGACAATCGCGGTAGATCGATGTTGATGATCTCGTCTAAGTTGCCCGTCGCGGGGTCGCTGAGTTCGCCAAAGCGTCGCGCTTCAGAAAGTCGCACCCGAGCGATAATTTCGACCGTGCCTGCAGGCGCGTTCGGCGTTTGGGTTTTTTGCGAGATGAATCCTCGATTGACGAGAATGACTTGATTTCCTGATTTGTCGTCGATCAACAGCGGCGTGAGTGGGTCGACACCTGAAACACCCTCTTGTGAACGATTCACGGCGAGCAGAGTTTGTTCGTCGAGGTAACGACCAGTGACAGAAACATTCAGCCATTCGAGATCAGATGCATTTACCTTGTCGTCGCTTAGTTCGCCAAGCAAATTATTCAAGTTTTCTGGCTGGGCGTTGATTCGGACCGAGACGAGTTGATTGAAGTCGATCCGCTCGTGATATCGATCGAATTGCCAAAGTCCGAGATTGAACATCAGGATTATCGCCGCGACGACAGTCACATGCAACAACACCCAACTTGGTCGCAGTAAAAACCGATACTTCACGAAAACATCGTACCTGTACGCGTCTTGACCAATTAGCGCAACTATCGTTCTAGATGTGAATAAACACACGACCGATTTTTTGATTTGGGACGGCGACTGTGCATTTTGTGCACGATGCGTGAAATTCATCGAGCGCCGAATTAAGACCAGCGCGAAAATAGTCGCACATCAAAAAGCAGATCTGCAATCTCTGGGTTTGACGACTCAACAATGCACGACGGCTCTGCAGTGGGTGAATCGTGAAGGGACTATCCGCTCGGGTAGCAGGGCGGCGGCGGCACTTTTGCGCTCGAGTTCTTTGGGTTGGGCGATACTCGGAGTCGCCATCGACTTGCCGGTCGTGCGAATAATCTCATCCGCCATTTATAAAGTTATTGCCAAAAACCGCCAGCATTTGCCAGGTGGCACCGATGCTTGCGCGTTAGATCAACACGAATAGACCCCAACTCCGCCCGCGTGTTATTCATCACGCTATCCCGCTATCGTTGGTAAGGCAATCAACGTTTAACTAGCGGGGTTTGTGAGTAGTTGCATCAGGAGTGACCAAATGGTCCGGCAACCGGGGTTAAACCCACGGTGCCAGCTCACCTTCGGGTGGGGATGTGGCTCAGCGAAGGCTGAGCAACGGGCCGAACTCTAAATGCAAATTCTTGCATGCTGCGCGCGATTTGAGAAACGAGTTCAGCAATGGCCAGACATGATTATCCCGCAACTGGTGCGTGGCATGCTGGACAACCTTCGGGCACGCGAAAGTTTTTGCAGTTTCCCGCTGATCGACCAATCGCCTTAGACAACTCTTTGACCCTGCAAGATGTCACTATCGCTTACGAAACTTGGGGCGAGCTAAACGCCGATAAGTCGAACGCAATTTTGTTGTGTCACGCGTGGACGGGCGACTCGCACGCTGCGGGTAGCGCACAAGAAGGCATGCCGACGCCAGGTTGGTGGGAAGGTCTCGTTGGCCCCGACTGTGCGATCGACACAAACAAGTGGTTCGTCGTGTGCACCAATTCTTTGGGCGGTTGTCAAGGTTCGACTGGGCCTGCATCGTTGCATCCGCAAGACGGCAAGCCATACGGTTCGAGATTTCCCGTGATTACGGTGCGCGACATGGTGCGCGCGCAAGTACGCGTCAGTGACATGCTCGGCATCGATGTTTGGCATTCGATCATTGGTGGATCGATGGGCGGCATGCAAGTGCTCGAATGGGCGATTACGTTTCCGCATCGCTTGCGCACGGCCGTGCCGATCGCAACGTGTTTTCAGGCCACCGCCCAGCAAATTGCATGGGGTGCAATCGGGCGTCGTACAATTCGGCTTGACACCAAGTGGCGAGGTGGAGACTATTACGACGCGGCTGTTGGTGACGGCCCATGGCAGGGCCTGGCGATCGCGCGGATGATTGCCCAAGTTACGTTTCGTAGCGACAACGTGTTCACCGATCGTTTTGGTCGTGAACTCGCAGATATGGATGCCGACTACAACGGCCTCGGCCTTTGGGATAAATTCGAGGTCGAAAATTATCTCGATCACCATGGTGACAAGTTGATTCGTCGATTTGATACAAATAGTTATTTGATCATCGGCAAAGCGATGGACTTGCACGACGTGGCCCGAGGTCGGGGCACTCTGCAAAGTGCAATCAAGCGAATTACCGCGCCAGTTTTATCTCTGGGCATCTCAAGTGACATTTTGTATCCGACATATCAGCAAAAGCAGATTCGCAACATGATCAACGATGTCGGCGGCAGTTGCGAATATGTTGAGATTGATTCACCGCACGGTCATGATGCGTTCTTGATCAATCTCGACCAAGTTGGCAAGCCGATTAAGGCGTTTTTAAATCAATACACCCTATTTGACTAGTGCGTCGAGTGCAGCGACGCACTTGCTCGTCGCAGGCACACGCAATATGGCGCGATCTTCTGCGTCAATTTCGTTGATGACAACGTAATGGCGTCGTTTCAGATCTGTTGTGTCGGTGAAATAACTAACCATCCACCTACCACGAAAAGATTTGCCGCTTCGACCACGTGCGTGAATTATCAATTGAGACTCGTTGATCGTCACGCGCACATCGACCCACTTTGTTGAATCTGGATCATCTGCCATCATGCGAGCGCTAAACCTCGTGCCATCACGCGAGACCCATTGGGGCTCCAAGCGGTTGATCCACTTGAGCAGGGCGATGCCAACCGCGAAGAAGGCGAGCGTTGAAATCAAGTTCAGTAGATTGCTACTCATCTCCGACTAGTTTGGCATCTAGCCGTATGTTTGCCGATATTGTGTTTTTCTTTGTTTCATTGTCGATGACTTTGGGCGTCTCGATGGAGTTCGTCTCGGTGACTTTGCTCGTTGTCGCCGCATGTTTGACTTGGGCGACGGTTTGGTTCTGGCGAACGGCTCGCCCCGAGCCCGAGTCGCTTGCCCCACTCGAAATCATGAGTCAGCGCGAGTTTGCAGGTGCCGATGAAGAGTCGCGAAAGAAGATGCTCAACTCGGTTCGTGCCGTGCCAGTAATTGATGCATCGCAAAGTTCGATCGAAACGCAGTAAGTTATTTCTATGGCTTCGACCTTCGACCCGGCGGCAATGATCGAGCGATTTCGTGAGCGTGCAGCATCGGTCAAGCGTCGGCCGTTGCCGCCAGTGGCAGGCGAAGAGCGCCAACATTTTTTGACCCAAGCGCAAGTTGACTTTCAAGATTTTGCAATGCTCGGTGATGCGACTGCCGCTGTCGAAGACGGCATCCTGACTTTGCGCGTTGATTTACGGCCGCCTGCAAAATGAAAATTAGATGAATTTGGTCGCCCTCGCGCGCGCGCGAATCACGGCTGCACCGCTTTCGGCGGTGTTCGTCGCGGTTTTTGCTTGGGGTGTTGGGCCGCTTTTATTCTTGGCGCCTTCAATTTCTATCAATTCGATTTTGTTTTACCGCGTTTTACTTTGGCCACCGCTGCTTTATTTGATTGCACGTCGAGGTGGAAAATTAATCAACAAGAAACTCTTTCGATCGGTGCTTGTGCCAGGTGTGTTGTTCGGAGTCTCCACGATTTTTGGCTTTACGGCGATAACCGAGACTTCGGTGGCTAATGCAACGATCATCGGCAACATTTCGACTGCAATGGTGTTGTTTGCCGCACCAAAATTTTTGAAAGAAAAGATTTCGCGGTGGCAAGTTTTGCTTGCATTGACAAGTTTCGCTGGCGTCGTGGCGATAGTTGTGGGCTCTGGCAACACGAGCGATTCCTCACTGTTTGGTGACTTCTTGGCTTTGATCAACGCACTGACCTGGACCTTTTATTTCATTTCGTCCAAGCGACGCCGAGTCGACGGTGCCGACACCTGGCAGTTTTTATATGGGGTGAGTGTGATTCAAGTTTGCGTTGTCGTGCCGTATGCGTTGATTACGAGCAACGATATTGTGCAGATCACCTGGCGCGATTTGGGTTTTCTGATCGCCATGACGCTATTTTCGGGCACGATTGGTCATAGTTTCATGGTCTGGGCACAAAAATATGTAGATGCTTCGGTGTCGTCATTGATTCTGTTGCTCGGTCCAGTGATTTCTTCGATAGGTGCGTGGTTTGTTTATGATCAAAATATTTCTTTGTTCCAAGTTGTCGGGGGCATAGTCGTGCTTGCTTCGCTTGCCGGGGTGGTGCGGTTGTCAAGTACAGCAAAGATAAGCCGAGAAGTGTTGAGTACTGCTGACCCGTTGCTAAACTCAAATCCCTAAGTAAGTGCAATGACCGAAGTAGTTAAAGCAAATGCGGACGTGGCTCAGTGGTAGAGCATCACCTTGCCAAGGTGAGGGTCGCGGGTTCAAATCCCGTCGTCCGCTCAAATAGATAGAAATAGTCAGCGCTCTATGTGCGCCGTAGACCGGGGAAAAATTAGCGGCGGGGTGGGCGAGGAATAAACCCCGAGGTCGTGGCGACGTAATTCTCGTAGCCGGGCTTGCGCTTGAGCATCGCACGATCCAGCATCGCCGCGCCCGAGACCTTGACCAATAAGAACGTCATCACGACTGGGCCGAACAAGCCATAAATACCGAGCGAAGATTCAGCGGCGATCAAACCCAAGCCCCACCAAACGCACGAATCACCAAAATAGTTCGGGTGCCTTGTGTAGCGCCACAGCCCTTGATCCATGACTAGACCTTTATTGGCTGGGTCGCGCTTGAAGCGAGCAAGTTGCGCGTCGCCGACGGCTTCAAAATAAATGCCGACACCCCAAACCAAAACACCCAACACGCCGAGAATGCCAAAACTCGGCTCGGAGCGAACCTGGCCAAGTTGTATGGGCAGTGAAACGATGTACATCAGCACACCTTGCAAACCGAAGACCGAATACAAACTGACGATTGCGAATCGATCGCCATGCTTGCGACGCATCGACTGATAGCGAAAGTCTTCACCATGGCCGAGATTTCGCTTCGCTAAATAAAACGCCAGTCGCGCCCCCCAGATGGTTGTCAAAACGGTCAGCAACAAACTGCGCGTTGAATTGCCGTCGCTCAACCAATAAGTCACCCAGGCCACAAGCACGAAACCAGAACCCCAAGCGATATCTACGATCGATGCATCGCGCATCACAAGGCTGATTGCCCAAACCGCAATCATCATGCACGCGATAGCAATCGCCACGCCAATCAAAACATCTGTAGCACTAGTCATACGCACGACAATAGGCGATTTGGCAGGTTGTATCAACGCGAATGTGGTGCGAGCCTTGACGGGTGCTTCAAGTCAAAGATCTGTGCGTCGAAATCGGCGGCAAACTCGTCGTTAACACTGCATCGTTTGCCGTGATGCCGCGCGACAAGGTCGGCCTCGTCGGTCGCAACGGCGCGGGGAAAACGACGTTGTTCAAAGTTCTCGGAGGCACCAACGAGGCGAAGTCGGGCGTAATCAACCGCAAGGGCGGCTTTGGCTATCTATCCCAAGATCCGCGCATCGCCGGGTCGTTCGACTCGCGCACGGCGATCTCACATATCTTGTCGGGACGCGGCATCGACGACGACATTGTGCGCATTGAAAAACTGCGAATCGCGATTGAAGAAAATTCAAGCGACGCGAATGTAGCCAAGTTCGCTAAGGCTGAAGAAGATTTTTCAATTAAGGGCGGATACGCCGCCGACAGCGAGGCTCGATCAATCGCCGCGGGTCTGGGGTTGAAACCAGATCGTTTGGGTCTGGCTCTAGGTGTGCTCTCAGGTGGCGAGCGCCGCCGTGTAGAACTCGCACGAATTTTGTTCAGTGGCAGCGACACGTTGTTGCTCGACGAGCCGACTAACCACCTTGACATTGACGCCAAAACCTGGATGCTTGAATTTCTTCGCGGATACAAGGGTGCGTTGCTCGTGATTAGTCACGACCTCGAATTGCTCGACGAGGCGATCACACGCGTGCTGCATCTTGACCGCCCCGACGAAGACTCTGAGGGTTCAGTTATCGAATATCGCGGCACATACACGCAATATTTGGTTTCGCGCGAAGCCGACGAAGCGCGCCAAGCCAAAAAAGCAACTCAGCAGAGCAAAGAAATTGACCGACTGCAACGCGTTGTCGACCGCTTCGGCGCCAAAGCCAGCAAAGCCGCAATGGCACACAGCATCGAAAAACGAATCGGCCGCATCGAAGAAACACGCGTGCATGCCGCACGGGGCGCTCGGGTAATGAAAGTGCGATTTCCTGAACCGCCACATTGCGGCGAAACAGTTTTGACGGTCGACGGGTTGCGCAAAACTTTCGGTGGCCCAGACATCTTTCATGATGTGAGTTTCGACTTGGGCCGGGGTGAGCGACTGCTAGTGCTCGGTCTGAACGGCGCAGGCAAAACCTCGCTGTTGCGCATTCTTGCGGGCGAAGTCAAATCTGACAACGGCGAAGTCAAGTTCGGCTACAACGTGCAAGTTGGTTATTACGCCCAAGAGCACGACAACTTGGTGCCACAAAAATCATTAGTCGAGCACATGCGCGATCAGGCGCCAGTGTCGCTGGGTCTCACTGAAACACAGTTGCGGGGCATGCTTGGCATGTTCGGTCTATCGGGTGACAAGGTTTACCAAGAGTCGACAACATTGTCGGGCGGCGAAAAAACAAAACTCGCCCTGGCGATGATGATGGTCGGAAGAAATAATTTGTTGTTGCTCGACGAGCCGACGAACAACCTTGACCCGTCGAGTCGTCAGTCGGTAGCCGACGCGCTTTCAAATTGGGAGGGCGCGATCGTGCTAGTTAGTCACGACGCCGAGTTTGTCGAGCAACTCGCACCGACCAAGGTGCTGCTGATGCCAGACGGTCAAGAGGACTATTTCAACGAGTCGTGGCTCGAACTCGTGACGCTGGCTTAAAAATTATTTCAGCGCGCGAATATAAATGATGATGCTGGCGATCTCGTCATCGGTCAGTCTGTTCGACGGCATGATGCCTGAAGCCCCGCGACGCTTTTTCGCAGCGGGGTCTTTGATCGACTCGTATAAATAAGCATCATCAGCCGTCACGACAGTGCCGTCGCTCAGGGTGACCTGCGAATCAGCCAAGCCAATCCAATTTGGTCCGATGCGACCGTTGCCGTCTTCGCCGTGGCAACTCGCGCAACCAGACGAAATTGATAATTCGCGACCAGCAGCCGCCTCTGGCGACAAGTCTGCTGGGGCACTTGACGAACCCGACGAGCAAGCGCCGAGGGACAGCAGCATCGCCACCGCCGCGAGGCTCAAAAAGTTAAACGAGAGTTTGGATGACATGGTTAAAAGATTACCTTTTGTGACAAGTAGAGTTCGCCATCGTGGTATATAAATAATGGTGACAAATCTCCCACAACATCCGTCGTCGGGCAACGAATCCGACGGTTATTGGATGCACTATCACGATCAAGACAGCGAAAAACTCGCTGAAGCCGTTGTCGAATATGCCCTCGATCGCATTCGCCTCGACCCGCCACCGCTTGACGGACCGAAAACTCTCAGTCAATTGCAGGCACTCGTTGGCAACACGATTACCCCCGAAGGTCTCGGCGGTCTGAAAGCACTCGAGATTTTTACACAACATCTCTCACGCGCTTGCATCAGCGTCGACCATCCGTCGTTTTTGTCGTTCGTGCCTGGCGCGCCGACCGAGAGCGCAGTGTTGTTCGATTTGGTGCTTAGCGCTTCGAATATTTATGGAGGTTCGTGGCTCGAAAGTTCTGGTGCGGTTTATGCCGAAAATCAGGCGCTGCAGTGGGTGGCAAGTCTGGCGAATTTTCCCGTTACTAGCGCTGGCGTATTCGTTAGCGGCGGCACCGCCGGCAATCTTTCGGCGCTGATCGCCGCACGATGGCGTTGGCGACAAATTGGCAAAGGTGCATACGACCGCGTTCGTCCAATTGTCGTTACATCATCGGGCGCACACTCATCTGTCGCGCTGGCTGCAAATGCGATGGATGCAGACATTGTCAAAGTTCAAGCCGACGCACAGGGTCGCATGTCGGGCGTCAATCTGCGTGCAGCCATCGGCAACTTGAGTTCACAAGATCGCAACCGAGTTTGTGCGATCGTTGCCACATCGGGCACGACAAACATCGGCGTGATTGACGACCTCGTCGCGGCGGGCGGGCAGGCGCGCGAACTCGGCGCTTGGTTTCATGTCGACGGGGCATACGGCGCAGCGGCGCTTTGCGCACCGAGTGTGAAGCACTTGTTCGTTGGCATTGAAATGGCCGACAGTTTCATCGTTGATCCTCATAAGTGGCTTTTTGGCCCGTTTGATTGTTGTGCGCTGATTTATCGTGATCCCGATACGGCTCGCCGCGCGCATACTCAACGCGCCGAATATTTAGAGGTGTTGCAACAACAAGACCTTGGCGATGCATTGGCGAACCCGTCAGATATGGCACATCATCTTTCGCGTCGTGCACGCGGGTTGCCTTTTTGGTTCAGCGTCGCTACGCACGGCACCGAGGCATATGAAGAAGCAATGGAGATCACTCTGCAAGTCACGCGTGAAGCAACGCAATTGATAAAAAACGCGTCGTATCTCGATTTGCTGCTCGAGCCAGAACTTTCAATTATTATTTTCAAACGCAACGGCTGGACATCCGATCAATATCAAGCATGGAGCGACAAGATGCTCAACGAGGGCCGTGCGTTCGTCGTGCCAACGACGCACAACGGCGAAACAATCTTGCGTTTTTGCATCATCAATCCGCGCACGACAATCGAAGAGGTTGCCGAAATCATCAACTCGCTAGAGTAGGACTGTGCTCAAGTCGGTTCGATCCGTTGTACAACTTCGCAAGTTCGAATTCAACGGTGATAAACGCAGGCTCGCCGCGTGTGGCGATCTCAAAGATTTGCGCCTTCTCGCCAAGCGCAACCTGCCAGGTGGCGTGTTCGACTATTTTGACGGTGCGGCCGAAGACGAATGGTCGCTCGCCAACAACAGTTCGGCATATTCGAAGTTTGGTTTAGTGCCAAAAGTGTTGCGCGACGTTTCGCAGATCGACACGGCGACGACAATCATGGGTCAACCGGTGCCGTTTCCGATTGCACTTTCACCGACTGGTTTCACCCGCATCGCACACCCACAGGGCGAACTCGCGGTCGCCCGAGTGGCCGGCAAAAATTCGTTGCCATTCACGCTGTCGACTCTCGGCACACGCAGCATCGAAGAAGTTGCCAATGTTGCGACTGGTCCGTTGTGGTATCAACTCTATGTTTGGCGCGACCGCGGGTTGTCACGCGAACTTGTGCAACGCGCCAAAGCGGCTGGCTACAAAGCGATTATGGTCACCGTTGATACGGCGGTGTTTGGTCGGCGCGAGCGCGATGTGCGTCGTGGCTTCACTCTTCCTCCAAAAATTGGTCTCGAAACTTTCATCGACGGCATTCGACATCCAAGGTGGACATATAAGTTCGTGACCAACGAACCGATTACTTTCTCGGCTGTCGCCGGCCGATCTGATGTCGACGGCTCAAAAGCGATCACGCTTTCTGATTATGTCAATTCGCAATTCGACCCGACCCTAAGTTGGCACGACCTCGATTGGATTCGTCAAGAGTCTGGTCTGCCGATCATGCTCAAGGGCATTCAATGTGTCGAAGACGCCAAACAAGCAGCATCGATGGGCGTCGATGCGATCGCATTGTCAAATCACGGCGGTCGTCAACTCGACGGTTCGCCTGCACCGATCGAACTCTTGCCAAGTGTGATCGATGCCGTTGGCAATTCGATTGAAGTTCTAGTCGACGGCGGCGTTCGTCGTGGATCAGATGTCGTCAAGGCGTGTGCACTCGGTGCACGCGCGGTGATGTTTGGTCGTCCATATCTGTATGGTCTGGGTGCGGCAGGCGAGTTGGGTGTGCAGTGGGCGCTGGATCACATCACAAGTGGCGTGTCGCGCACCATGGCTTTGATTGGTGAGACTTCGATCACGAAACTTTCACGCGAAATAATTGTCAAGCGCTAGTCACGCCAAATTTTGGCGCTAGTTATTTTTTAGCAGCAGGCGCTTTTTTGACGACGGTCTTCTTGCGGGCGCCATAGCGCTTGTTGAAGCGATCAACACGACCAGCCGAGTCGATGATCTTCATCTGACCCGTGAAGAACGGGTGGCTGGCATTTGAGATTTCGAGTTGCACGAGCGGGTAGGTGTTGCCGTCTTCCCAAACAACAGTTTTCGCAGGGTCGGGCTTCAGCGTCGAACGAGTCAAAAAGCGATAGTCGGCTGAACTATCTTCAAAAACGACGAACTGATAATTGGGGTGAATCTCGGGTTTCATGGCTTCAAAGTGTAGCGGGGTAAAAGTGCCCTCTATACTGTTTGGATGCCAAATCGCTGTGATGTCCTCTCAAAGACCCCGAGCAAGGGTCATACAATCTCGCACTCCCACATTCGCACCAAGCGTTGGTGGCGCGTCAATGCACACAAGCGTCGCTTCTGGTTGCCATCTGAGCGTCGTTGGGTCACCCTCAACGTCAGCACCAAGGGTGTTCGCACAATCGACAAGCGTGGCATCGAATCAGTCGTCGCCGAAATGCGTCGCGCCGGAAAGAAAGTCTGATCAGTCATGGCAGCAAAAAGCAAAGATAAGCGTCCAATTATCAAGTTGCGCAGCACAGCCGACACCGGCTTCACATATGTGACTCGCAAAAACAAAGTCAACTCACGCGAGCGCCTTGAACTCAAGAAGTACGACCCAGTCGTGCGCAAGCACGTGATTTTCAAAGAAGAGCGCTAAAACTAGTTACTTTGCAAGAGGGCTTCAGCCAAGTCGCGCTGAATATCCTCGCAGGCTTCAAGCCCGACCGAAAGTCGCAACAGCGAATCGGTTACACCAGTTTTCGCTTTCGTCTCGGCGTCAACACTGTTGTGTGTGCTTGAGGTCGAATGTGAGATCAAACTTTCGGGGCCGCCAAATGTGACCGCAGGGCGGATTAGTTTCAGCGCGTTGAGCAATTTCGCCGCAGCCGCTTTGCCGCCGGCGACTTCAAACGACAGCACCGAGCCGAGATAGTGCATCTGTTTTTTTGCAAGTTCGTGTTGCGGGTGCGACTTCAAACCGGGGTAGTGCACAGCCGTTACATTCTTTAGTTCGCTCAGCCATTCGGCCAAATATTGTGCCGACTCGCATTGGCGGGCGAGACGTGCATCAAGCGTGCGCACACCTCGCAGTGCGTTCATCGCATCAAACGGCGATGCAGTTGCACCATGCAAAACCGAGTAACTCCAAATGTGGCCAATTAAATCGGTGTCACCGGCAATAACGCCAATTGTTGCATCGTTATGGCCGGCAATGCCTTTGGTTGCCGAGTGCAAAACAATCGACACGCCGAAATCGTGCGGTCGTTGCCCAAGTGGTGTTGCGATTGTTGAATCAACGACCGTGAATGGCCCTTTGATTGCGCCGAGTGCCGCGAGATCTACCAAATCAAGACGTGGGTTGCTCGGCGATTCGGCTATCACCAACATTGTTTTGCCCGGTCGCACGGCATCGACAAACTCTTGTGCGTTGCGTCCGTCGACAAAAGTTACGTCAATTCCGAGACGAGCACACGGACCATTCAAAAATGCAAGCGTGCCCGCATAACAGTTGCGTTGTGCCACAATGTGATCGCCCGTCGAACACAGCGCTAGCACGACACTTGACACAGCACCCATGCCCGACGCAAACGCGAGGGCTGCTTGTGTGTTTTCAAGTTCGGCGATTGTGCTCTCGAAAGCCTCAACAGTCGGGTTCGCGTATCGCGAATAATTCTTTGTTTCGTGAATCGCATTTGCTTGACGATGGCTCTCTTCGAGACCAGAACTCGACCATGTCGTTGCCGGTGTCAGCGATGGTGCAAGCGCGCCGGAGTCATCGCGGCCCGCTGTAACCGCAGTGGTCGCTGGTTTTTGTTTTTCTTTCCCCACGCATTCAGGCTAACGACACGATTTCGCTGACAAAGGATGAATGGTCGAATCCATTAGAATCAAAGGATGAAAAAACACAAGATATTTGTGGTCGTATTGTCACTTGGTTTCGCAATTTCAACTCTTGCGGGCTCACTAATCTCGGTTAATGCCGAAGGAGGGCCAAGCCCGTTGTCGGGTCTGCCTGGTGGCGAAGGCAAGCCGGTTGTCATGGTCAAATATGGCAATTCACGCCCTGATCGTCCGCACTACAACTTGAATCAGGCTGACCTTATATATGTCGAAGAAGTCGAGTGGGGTCTGACTCGTATCGCGGCGATGTTCAACACCAAGTTTCCGAGCGTTGTCGGGCCAACACGCAGTGCACGAATTTCAGATCTCGAACTTCTTGAGCAGTTCACGAACCCTGGTTTGGCTTATAGCGGAGCAAATGATGTGCTGTTGAAAGCCATCCGCAAATCACAATCAATCTCGCTTTCGCCTAGCGATCGCTCTACTTTTTATTATCGCAATCTTTCAAAAGCCGCCCCGCACAATCAGTTGTTGCGCCTGGCGTCAATGATGGAAAAAGAAACAAAAGTCGGCGCGATAGAAGATGTTGGTTTAATTTTTAACGCAGCCCCAGCCACAGGTGGCACCAAGACGACATATTTTCAGGCATCATGGTCCTCGGCACGAGTTTCTGGCACATGGAGCGGCAAATCATGGACAATTTCGTTTGATGGCTCGCTGCACCGAGACGCAGTCAACAAAAGTTTCTTGACGCCAAAAACAGTCGTCATGCAATTTGTCGAGCGAAAAGAAACTAAATTCGGCGACAAGTTCGGTGGCAAGACGCCTCTTTTGAAGAGTGTCGGTGCAGGGCGAGCGATTGTCTTGCGCAATGGCCAGTCGTTTGACGGCACTTGGTCGCGCCCGACAAAAGAATCTGGCACGACTTTCTCTTTTGCAAATTCGCAGTTTGCGTTCGATGTCGGTCAAGTGATGGTTGTACTCGTCGACGGCGGCGCGAAGAAGAGTCCTGTAACTCTCAAATAACGGTTCTCGTATCTGCGTCTTCGCAGATAGAGTGATCAAAGTCAATTTAATTTGGCGACGTGGCCGACTGGCTTAGGCACGGGCCTGCAAAGCCCTTTAACCGAGTTCGATTCTCGGCGTCGCCTCCATTGTTTATACGAATCTTTTTGCACTTAATTCGTGAGCAGTCTCAGGACTATCAGTGCTTAACTTTTGGTTAAATACCTGTTTCTTTGCTTGCCTTTAGCAAAAGCTCACTACTGTATGGTCAAATATTTTCACAGATTGGATGACGCGTGCTATTGAAGGGTTTGTTTCGTGACACGGTGGTGGCCTGTTTGTTGGCTGGTGTTGTTTGGGTGAGCTCTGGTTTTGCTGTTGTGTCTGGTGCCAATGTTGCCAAGTCTGGTGGTGTTTGTGGCAAGGCTGGGGCGCGTGTGGTTTCTCAGAGTGTTTCGCTTGTTTGCAAAAAAATGGTGTCAGGCAAACTTGTGTGGCGTGTAGTCAAAGCGTCAACCACGTCTACGACGACTACTACGACGGTTGGGCCGACTACTGCTTCTGCGCCCAAGGTTGCTGTTGTTGCGCCGCGTGTTGTGTCTGCGTCGTCTGCGACTGGTAACGCGGTGATCACAATTGCCGACATGTCCCCTGACACGGGTGTTTATGCGGTGCAGTGGGTGCCAAGTGGCCAAGATTTCAACTCGTATCAGATGTATCGCACGACAACTAAAACAATGACTGTGCCATATCTATCGTGCACACGCACCTACACATTGCGGGTGTTTGTGATGCAAGAGAACTGGCAAATGTCAGATGGTTTCGTGAATCAAAATGTGACACCGCATTCAGCAACATTCGATCTAACAATGCCCGCATGCACCGCAGCAGCAAGAGCAACAGCAGCAGCAGCTACGACCACGACTGTCGCTTTAACTTGCGCCACGGGTGGCACATGTATTGTCGGTGACACGGGCCCGGGTGGCGGCTTAGTGTTTTATGTGCATGCGAGTGGCACGTTTACCTGCGGGGCGACTCTTGCGTCAACATGCAAATATCTAGAAGCCGCCCCAAATACGTGGAGTGGTGGCAGTGCTGATCCAACCAAACTGTGGGCCATTTCTACTTACCAATCTTCTGACATTGCCACAATTACGAATGATTCTTCGGCTTACAACAACGCCTTGGGAATCGGTCTTGGCTATAAAAATTCGCTAGCAATTGTTAACCAAGGCAATGACACGACAACGGCTGCAGGGGCGGCCCGTGCATATAATGGCGGTTCACAGTCGGACTGGTATCTACCCACGACTGCAGAGCTCAATTTGCTTTGTCAGTGGGCAAGAAATGTTGTTCAATCCGTTACAACACCGTGCACGGGCGGAAGTCTCAATACCGGCACTGGCGCCAGTGGTGGTTTTTCGTCTGCCACCTATTGGAGTTCTTCTGAGCACGGCGCCCGCATCGCGTGGTACCAGATTTTCGGCGGCGGCGTTCAGTTCTACAGCTTCAAGGACGGCGCGCTCTACGTGCGTCCAGTGCGGGCTTTTGGTTAATTATTTAATTATTTAACTATTTATCTATTGAAATTTTTTGTTAGCTCAGATATTCACACAGCAATCCGATGATTTGCTCTTGGTAGACATTTGGTATGCGAGGGTGAGTGACGAATCGGAAACATTGGTTCATACGGGAA
>CAMDEC010000027.1 GCA_945893395.1 Bifidobacterium breve | reverse complement strand
TCCACCGTAATTTTTGGCCCCATTGACCAAGTCGGATGCTTCAACGCGTCAGCCACCGAAACATCTTTCAACGAGTCACGCGACCGACCTCTAAACGGCCCGCCGCTTGCGGTCAGCAAGAGTCTCGACAGATCTCGCGAGAAGTTTTGCGAACTGCGCAAACACTGGTGTATCGCACAGTGTTCACTATCAACGGGGATTATTTCTGCGCCGGCAATTTTTCGCAGTGGCGCCACTACCGGCCCCGCGGCGATCAAACTTTCTTTGTTCGCAAGCGCCAGTCGCTTGCCGCTTTTTAGAGTGGACATCGTCACGCTCAACCCTGCAAAGCCAACGACACCGTTGACGACCACATCGGCGAGCGCTGCTAGTTGTGTCGCATCATCTACGACCTCAATTTTTGGGTCGGTGAGTTTAAGTCGTTCGGCAATTTTTTTTCTTGCCGCCGGGTCGGCGATCGCCACCACCGCAGGCTTAAAAATTTTCGCCTGAGAAACAATTTCTTCAACCGACGAATTGGCGCTCAGCGCTACAACTTGATACTTGCCAACCTCTTTGGTCGATCGAATTACTTCAAGAGTTTGTTTACCAATTGACCCTGT
Organism: Bifidobacterium breve; assembly: GCA_945893395.1. Classification (GTDB taxonomy): domain Bacteria; phylum Actinomycetota; class Acidimicrobiia; order Acidimicrobiales; family Ilumatobacteraceae; genus BACL27. The sequence continues at coordinate 19,830 of CAMDEC010000027.1, read as the reverse complement.
TGACCCTGCAATCGCAACACGCACTGCGACTCAACTAGCCCAGGGCGTAAGCACCAGCATGACGTAGTAGATAAACGGCAACGCAAACAACATGCTGTCAAAACGATCTAATGCCCCACCGTGCCCACGAAGAATGGTGCCAAAGTCTTTGATATCCATATTGCGCTTGAACATCGACTCGGTTAAGTCACCAATCGGGCCAACAATTGAAATCACAAGAGCGATGATCAACCACTCGCTGAGTTTTGTCCAGGTGCCGCTTTGCAGACCGACTGCAATAACCGCGACAAACGTACCGATTGTTCCACCCACGAAACCTTCCATGGTTTTAGTCGGGCTGATCCATGTGCGCAATGGTGTGCGACCAGTTGCAGCACCAACAAAATATGCCGCCGTATCATTGGCGATGATGCCGACAACCAAAATGAATAGCGTGTCGGTACCGACATTTTCAAAACCTGCGCCATAGTTCGAAAACCGCAAAATCAACGCGCCATAAGAACCCAACAAACCAATCCACACGAGACCCAGCAGGGTCAACCCGAGGTTTGGCACCGGCCCACTCTCCACCGAACTGGTGCCGATAAAACTTACTGCTGCAGCGACAAATGCAAACACGAACACAAGCGGCAACGCAGCGTCTCCGATCCAATATGCCGCCAAAGGTGCGGCGATGCATCCCCCAACACCGACGATTAACGCAGGCTGATAGCCAGTCGCAGTGGTCTGAGTGAAAAATTCAACCGCGGCAATCCCGAGGACTATCGCCAATAAAGCAATCACTGCAACTGGGCCGATCAGAATTGCCGCAATAAACACAGCCAAGAGCAAAGCACCCACTGCTGTTGCCGTCGGTAAATCTCGTGACCCAGAACCTGTACGCGCGGTTGAACCACCCCGTGGTTTAGGTCGGGGCCCAGTGCCAGAATCGCTGCGATCACTTGGTCGCGCGCGACGCACTTGGGTCGGGCGCCCGGTCGGCGAACTTGCTGTTGAATCTCGCGTCACTTCACCAGTCACATCGCGTCGGGGCAAGCCACCTGATGTGTTTGGTCGATTTCTTTCGTCGGTTGGGTCTGACCCAATTGAAACTCGACTCTCACGCGTAGGTCGCGCGACAGGTGGCGGTGGGGATGGATCAACTCGGCGAGTCGAGCCTGTCAAATTAACGCGAGGCCGAGCAGTCCCGGCACTCGGCGTTGGCGAAATCGTGTCTTCAGTTGCGGATACGAACTTTGGCAACTCGCCCGTTGCTGGCTCTGTCCAGTGCGGCAACTGATCTGTCTGGCTCTCGGGAAAAGAAATCGCCGGTGCACTGTCGTCGTCATCGGCGAATTTAACCACGCCAAATTCATCGCCAAAGTCAACGGTCGAATCACTGCCACTGCGCTCTGCAGAGTTCGTCGTGTCGTCAAGGTTTTCGTTGTTGGTGTCATCGCTCATTTTGAATATTCCCCTCTAAACACTCGCTTGTTCAAGTTTACACCTCAAGCAATTCGTGCTCTTTACGCGCGAATGCCTTATCAACAGCCTCAATCGTGCCGTGGGTCAATTGTTCAAGTTCTTTTTCTGCACGATCCAGATCGTCCTGCGAAATGTCGCCATCTTTTTGAGCAGTCTCGAGGATCTTGCGCGCATCTCGGCGAATGCTCCGCACTGCGACTCGGCCTTCTTCTGCCATATTCTTGACGAGTTTGACGAACTCTTTGCGTCGCTCTTCGGTAAGTGCCGGAAAATTGAGACGGATCACGACACCGTCGTTGCTTGGTGAAAGGCCCAGGTCGCTTGACTGTAGAGCACGCTCAATTGCGACAATCGAACCGCGATCATGTGGTTTGACCACCAGCATGCGCGCTTCAGGCACCTGAAACGACGCGAGTTGTTGCAGTGGTACGAACGCGCCGTAGTACTCGACCTGCAACTTCTCAACTAGCGACGCGTTTGCACGCCCTGTTCGTACACCAAGAAATTGTGCCTGGACATGATCAATTGCCTTGCCCATTTTCTCCATTGCTTCAAGCAGCGTTTCTTCTATCACTCGACGAGGGTTCCGATCTTTTGTCCTTCAAGTATTTTTCGCACATTACCTTTTTCAAGCAAATTGAACACGACGATTGGCAGTTTGTTGTCCATGCAAAATGTGATCGCAGTTGAGTCCATTACTTTCAGACCTTTGCTGATTACATCCAAGTAACTGATCTTTTCGAACCGCGTCGCAGTTTTATCTTTCTTCGGGTCGGCCGTGTAAACACCGTCGACCCCAGAATGGGTACCTTTCAAAATTGCCTGCGCAGAAATCTCTGCTGCACGCAATGCGGCTGCGGTGTCGGTCGTGAAAAATGGATTTCCCGTACCGCCAGCAAGAATCACAATTCGGCCTTTTTCAAGATGCCGCTCGGCGCGACGACGAATATATGGTTCGGCAACTTTTGGCATTTCCACTGCGGTCATGACTCGCGAATACTGTCCAACCCGCTCGAAAGCGTCTTGCAATGCAAGCGCGTTCATCACCGTCGCGATCATTCCCATATAGTCGGCCTGTGCCTGATCCATGCCTTGTCCGGCGCCCTTAAGGCCGCGCCAGAAGTTGCCACCACCCACCACGACGGCGATATCAACATTTAAATCTCGACGGGTTTCATGCAACTCGGTGGCGATTTGATGCAACACATCTGAGTCAAGACCGAAGCCGGTCGGCTCGGCCAAGGCCTCTCCTGACAATTTTAAAACCACCCGCTTCCAACGAGGATTCGCGGACGTCGCACCAGCCATGGCTCTAGCCTATTTCAACCTGCGCAAAGCGAATAATTTTGGCTGCGCCGATAACCGAGGCCACGGACTGTTTGTCATCCTTGGCATATGGCTGCTCAAGCAGACAAACATCTTTGAAAAAACCACTGACTCGACCATCCACGATTTTGGCGACCGCTTGTTCTGGCTTGCCCTCGTTGCGAGTAACAACTTCAAGCGTTGCCCGCTCGGCTGCAACGACCGAATCCGGTACATCGGCTTTGACCAAATACTTTGGTCGAGCAAAAGCAATATGCACGGCCACGTCGTGAGCCAACTCTTCGGATGCACCATTCATTTCGACGAGCACACCGTTGATCCCGCGATTGCCTTGAAGGTGAGCGTACGAACCAATTTTGTTGCCCGCAGCCCCTTCGATTCGTAGTACATCTCCAACTTCAATTTTTTCTTTGAGCAGAATCTTGAGGTCTTCTAGTTGTGTTGCGCGTTGCGCAACCGCACCCTCACCTTTTTCGAGAACCAATGCGACAAGCGCGTCAGCTTCGGCTTTGAACCCGTCACTGCTAGCGACAAAATCGGTCTCACACTTCAGCTTGACCATCGCTCCGACGCCGCCCTTGACTAAAAGAGCAACGACACCCTGGGCGTTGTCACGATCATCGCGCTTGGCGCTCGCCGAAAGACCTTTTTCGCGCAGCCACAACTTTGCAGCCTCAAGGTCGCCGTTTGCTTGTTCAAGTGCTTTCTTGCAATCCATCATTCCGGCGCCAGTTGCCTGACGCAGAACTTGTACTTCTTTTGCTGAAAATGCCATCTTTATCGGTTCTGCCTATTTCGACTCTGGGCTCGTTGCAACTTTTGCATCGCGCTTTGCCATTTCGGCAACTGCTTGTGCTTTGGCGGCTTCTTGCTGTGTTTCAAAGATTGCTTGCTCGGCAGGTGTGCGTGTGTTGACCGGCACAGCAGGTATCGCGGCATTTGTTGTCGGTGCCACTCGCGGAGTCATTTTCTCGGCGATGTAACGACCTTCAATAACTGCTTCAGCAATCACGCGCGCCATCAACTCGTTCGCACGAATCGCGTCATCGTTGCCCGGGATCGGATAATCGATGATGTCCGGGTTGACGTTCGTGTCGACAACTGCAATTACGGGAATACCGAGTTTGCGCGCTTCTGTCACCGCGATGTGTTCTTTGAGCGTGTCGAGCACGAAAATTGCGTTCGGACGACGACCCATAGAACTGATGCCCGACAAGTTGCGTTGCAACTTCTCGAGTTCACGATTAATCAACAACGCTTCTTTCTTTGGCATGAGTTCGAACTCGCCTGTCTCACGAAGACGCTCGTACTCTTGCATCTTGCTGACGCGCTTTGAAATCGTGTCGAAATTCGTCAACATGCCGCCCAGCCAACGCTCGTTGACATATGGCATGCCACAGTGCTGCGCGAAAAGTCTGACGGGGTCTTGTGCTTGCTTCTTCGTGCCGACGAACAAGATGCTGCCGCCGTTGGCCACGAGATCGCGTACAAATCGGTACGCCTCTTCAATTCGAACGAGTGTCTGTTCAAGGTCGATGATGTAGATGCCGTTGCGCTCGCTGTGAATGAAGCGCTGCATTCGCGGATCCCAACGGGCCGTGCGATGACCGAAATGAACTCCGGCCTCAAGCATCTGACGCATGCTGATAATTGCCATAACTAACTTCCTCTCTGTGGTTACGTACACGGCCTTCGGCGCCGAAGCGACCACATGATGAAAGTCGTGCAATTTAATAGTGGGATATGAACTTCAATTACTTCAACTAGCCCCGAAATCCTAGCGGTCGGACACCGCGATCAACACTGTGAATTGCCTGCAATTTGCCCAGTTGACGGTCCAGTCCAAAACACGGAAGCGCCGCTAACCAAAACGGCTCTCCCCTGAACATCTCTCGTAAATGTTAAATACGTCAACGGGTCGACATATTGCACGGCCGAGCCCGAAACTTCGCGAACGCCGAAATAAAGATTTGGCCCAGACGTCGCGATTTGCTGACCAGCCAAGACTCGATCACCGCGCCGCAACATGCTTTGCGCGATTTTGCCGTATGTAATTCGCCGATTGTCGTCGGTCAGCAATACCAAATATTTTGTTCGACCCACTTCGCCGTGATAGCTGATCACGCCGTTGCTCACCGCAAAAATTGGTTGGCCACTTTGTAACTGCAATTCAACGCCACGATTACCGGCGCATCGCTCACACTTTGGCGCCCGAAAGTAATCGATAATCGCAACGCCGCTCATGTCGGCAACGGGGTTGCGCATCACGCAAGGCGACGCGAGAACGATCGCAGTCAATATTGCCGCGAGCAAGATGACTAGGCGACGTCGGCTGCGGCAAGACGCGAGCGCAATTGCAAAACGGCTTTGGTGTGAATCTGCGACACGCGACTCTCGGTCACGCCCAGCACCTCGCCGATTTCACCCAGCGTCAAATTTTCTTCGTAATACAAAGCCAAAACCGTTCTCTCGCGTTCAGGAAGTCGTTTTATTTCACTGCGCATGATCTTGCGTAATTCAGATGCTTCAACGACCGAGTCGGGACTCGGCACATACGAGGCACCGCCATGTGTAGATGCAGGGGTATTGTCGGCAACAACATGATCGAGTGGTCCAACTGCGCTTGAGGCAATTTCTGTCAACCAGGTTTCAAGATCACTGCTGTTGATTTTGAGTTTTGCCGCCAACTCTTCATCGGTCGGTGCGCGCTTCAACTCGTGCTCCAAATCAGAGATTGCGTTCTCGACGGTTCTGGCTTTTGAACGCACACTTCGTGGCACCCAGTCCAGCGAACGCAAACTGTCCAAAATTGCGCCACGAATTCGTGGAATCGCATAAGTCTCGAACTTAAAACCAAGCGCCGGATCAAACCGATCAATCGCATTCATCAAGCCAAACACGCCCGAACTCACGAGATCCCCAATTTCGACTCGCTTGGGTAGACCTGCCGCGAGTCGACCGGCTACGAACTTCACGAGCGATGCATAGTGCACGACGAGCCATTCGCGCGCGAGTGCATCTTTGTGCGAGTGCCATTTCTCCCATGCTTGGTCAATTGTCAGACGAACAGGCAGTGCGTTCATGCGCGTGGATGCGATGCGCCGTAGGCAGATTTGAGGCGCTCCTTGCTGACTTGGGTATAACGCTGCGTAGTCGCAACATCCGAATGGCCGAGCAACTCTTGCACTGCGCGCAAGTCTGCCCCGTTATCAAGCAGATGCGTGGCGAAAGTATGGCGCAAAGCATGTGGATGAGTCGGCGTCAACGCTCGCTCGTCAATTATTCGTCGCACGTCTCTTGGCGCCAGTCGCCCACCGCGTGAATTCAGGAATAATGCGACGCCTTCGCGCTTTTCGTCCACAACTTCACGACGCAATTTGACCCAACTCTTCACGGCATCAACACTCGGTTCGCTCACTGGTATGCGTCTTTCTTTTGAGCCTTTGCCCATCACGATGACCGTGTTGTTGCGAGCATCAATGCTGTCTATATCTAGCGAACAAAGCTCGCTAACGCGAAGTCCGCTGCCGTAAAGCAGTTCAATCACCGCGGTGTCACGAGTCGACCTCCACTCGGGCACATCGGGGTCTTGGCAAGTCAATAGCGCGTTGAGTTGTTCTTTGGTCAAAATTTTCGGCAACCGCCCCGTGCCCGAAGGTGTACGCACACCAGTTGTGGGATCGGCTTTTATTGTTTTGTTGCGTACCAGCCACGCAAAGTATCGGCGAATCGCCGCCAACTTCCGCGTCACGCTGCGTTTGGCCTGACGATTGGTCGTCAGAAAACTCAAATATTGACGCACCATTTCTCGTGTTACAAGATTGGGCGATTTAATTTTCTGTCGCGCAATCCAATTAGCAAACTGCTTGATGTCGCTCGCATATGCGCTCGTCGTGTGCGCCGATGCGGCAGTCATCGACCCAATAAAGTCGTCGATGTCCCACCCCGCCATAGCAGTCATAACGGTATCTCTTTAGTTGCAGGGCTGCCCGATTTCAATTACTTCCCACCATCCAGAGTTGTTGATTACCCAACCCAGTGCCTCAAGTCGACCTAGCGAGATTGCGGCCTCAAGCAGCGGCGCACCGGTGCGAATCACGAACTCATCCAATGTGAATGGCGTACCCACCATCGACGCAACGACATGCGCGTCGCTTGGCGAAAGTTTTGCGCGTGGATCAAATGCATTGTCGTTGGCTCGCCGATTATCCAAACCAAGTGCAACCAAAATATCTTGGGCATCGATCACGGGCAAACAACCCTGTTGCACCAACAGATTGGTGCCGATCGAGGCGATGTTTCTCGGTGAACCGGGCACGGCCAAGACCGTAACGTCTCGCTTTTGCGCTTCATCAACGGTGATCATTGATCCGCCCTTGTCACGACTCTCGACAACCACCAAGACTTCACAAAGTGCGGCAAGAATTCTGTTGCGCAATGGAAACCTAAACGCCTCAGGCGGAGTCCCTGGCGGAGATTCACTGAGCAGTGCACCGACTTGAGCAACTTCGCGCCACAAGTCGCCATTTTCTTTTGGGTAGACATAGTCAAGCCCGGACGCGACCACTCCAACTGGTGGCGCGGCAGATTTGCCGTCGTTTTCCAATGCTCGCAATGCCCCACGATGCGCCCATGCATCAATGCCCCGCGCCAAACCTGAAATAACACAAACATTATTCATCGCCAACTCAAAGGCCAGGTGTGATGCCAGATATCTGCCTGATGCCGTCGCACTGCGTGTGCCAATCAACGCCGCGCGACGCGCGTTTAGCGCGGCCAGATCGCCCATATAAAACAACACGGCTGGTGGCGCAAGATCTTTTTTTAGACAACTTGGATAACTTGCCTCGCCAAGCAAACTCACATGAATGTTCGATTTTTCGCAGCGTGCCGCAATTTGTTGTTGCAAACTTTGCGTCGCATTCGCCCGCCACATGTGACCAAGCCCATTTTCTTGCATCATTGCCGCGACAACGACGTTTGGTTTGGTTCGACCCTGCACCACGGCCCAGGCGGTTTGCGGGTCATGATGCTTGAGCAACGTCATCAGCCTCTTTGGTCCGATCTTTGGCAACGCCGCCAGTGACGCAGCAGCAATATGGTCCAGGTTCATTTTCAAAAAGTCAAACGTCTGGTGCGCAAACCCAAGGCCAGATCGACACGCATCATCAGCGCCAAATTCAGATGCGCATCATCTACAACTTCGGGCGCGCCGTTTAGATCGGCAACCGTGCGCGCGACTCGCCGCACACGGTGATAGCCGCGACCCGTCAGATGACCCGCTTCAAGTTCGCGTCGTAATCTTTGCTCGGCAGTTTTCGACAACGGCGCGACGAGATCTAACTGCTCTCGCGTCAGCGCCGAATTCGCACAACCGCTTCTGTCAAACGCAAGTTTGCGGGCGATCGCCACACGCTGGGCAATTTCTAAAGTTGATTCACCACGCAACGGGCTGATCAACTCGTTCGTATTTGGCCGCGAGACCGCGACGCGTAAATCAAATCGATCCAGCAACGGCCCCGAGAACCTGCGCAAATATCTCGCACGAGAGGCATCATCACAGGTGCACACACCAGGACTGCCTTCGCCGCACGGACACGGATTCGTCGCTGCCACAAGCAAGAACCGCGCCGGCATGACGACACTCGTTCGTGCGCGCGCCAGACGAACTATGCCCTGCTCAAGTGGTTGACGCAATGCATCTAGAACCGACGGCGCAAACTCACCGAGTTCGTCTAAAAATAAAACACCATTACTCGCAAGTGAAATTTCGCCGGGCCGCATCAACGCCGTGCCTCCCCCGACCATCGAGACCATCGACGATGAATGGTGCGGCGCCCGATACGGCGCGTTGCGCATCAACCCCGAGTTCGGCGATTCGAGTTGCACCGACGAATGGACCATCGTCGTAGAAATTGCGTCTTCATCGGTGAGCGGTGGCAATAACCCGACAAGTCGTTCGGCCAACATCGTTTTGCCTGCACCCGGCGGCCCCACCAACAACAGATGATGTGCACCCGACGCGGCAATTTCAAGCGCTTGTCGCGCCACGGGCTGACCTTGTACATCTGCCATGTCGCAAAAACTTCGCCCATTGGTTGCCGGCGATGCTGTGCGACCAACTGCGGCTCGGTTCCACAAGGTTCGTCCCGCCAGACACTCGACCACTTCGAACAAATTCTTTGCCGAAAGTATGTGCGGGCTGCCCGAGGCACTCAAACTCGCGGCACTTGCCTCATTTAAATTGCCGGGTGCGACAACAGTCGTTCGATCTGCGAGTGCCAAGACCAATGGCGTCGCCCCGCGCACGCTGCGCAGTGAACCGTCAAGTCCTAATTCGGCAATAAACGCGAACTCGACAAGCACATCAGCGCTGACAATTTCTTGGGCCGCCAAAAGTCCAATTGCAATTGCCAAATCTAAACACGCCCCGGACTTTCGATCTCCGGTTGGCGCAAGATTCACCGTCACGCGTCGCGTCGGCCACACGAAACCAGATGACAAGAGCGCCGCTCGCACACGATCACGGCTTTCACGACAAACTTCGTCGGGTTGACCCACGACCGTGAAACCCGGCAGACCGATGCCAGCATGCACTTCAACGTCTACGCGCGAGCCAAGCACACCGAGCAATGTCGCTGATCGAACTGATGCAAACACTTTTCTTCCTCAAACAATCGTTTACTCGCCAGCAATCAACCAGCGATCAACATGACGCCAAACTGATTAACCAACCTGAGATACTTGAGCGCAATGACTTTTCGTCGAATCTCTGCCACTAATTTGTGTGGCCAATGTGTGCGCCGCGTAATACGCTCGGCAACTATCGCGATTGCGACAGCCTTTGCACTGGCGACTGTCGCCGGTTCTTGCGCCGAGACACCACGAACTGCGACCAACTTCTGTCGACAATTGGCTCTAGAAGTGCCGGCAATAACTCAGCCGTCGGCAACGGCAGCCGAAGTTTTGCAAATGCTTGATCGCTACAAGCGACTGGGCAAAGTTGCACCGCTAGCAATCGAAGAAGACTGGAAGTCGGTTACCGAACTTCTAACCGTTGCATCTCGCGCTAACCCCAACGATGCCGAAAGCGTGCAGGCCGTGATCGACATGTCTTACTCCACAAAAAAAGCAGCAGAAGCAGCAGCGCAATGGATCCGCGAAACTTGCGGAGTCGACATCTCGACCGGGCTCAATGTCGGACCAACCCCGTAACGACTATTTACTAGAGAATAATTACTAGCGAATTTCTCCACGCTTGACGATAACTTTGTCAACCAAACCATAATCGCGCGCCTGCTCGGCGGTGAACCAACGATCTCGCTCTGAGTCGGCTTGAATCTCTTCGAGTTTGCGACCCGAGTGATGCGCAGTAAGTTTTGCCATGCTCAACTTTGTGTAAGCAAGTTGCTCGGCTTGAATCGCGATGTCCGACGCTTGGCCGCGCAAACCAGCCAATGGTTGATGCATCATGATCCGCGCGTTTGGCAACGTATATCTCTTGCTAGCAGCACCGGCGGTCAACAAGAACTGGCCCATCGAAGCCGCAAGACCCAAGCACACGGTCGCTACGTCGCACGAGACGAATTGCATCGTGTCGTAAATCGCCATGCCGGCAGTCACCGAACCGCCTGGACTATTTATATATAGCCAAATGTCGGCCTTTGGGTCTTCACCCTCAAGAAACAGCAACTGCGCACAAACCTGGTTGGCGATCTCGTCGTTGACATCGGTGCCGAGCATGATCACGCGACTCTTGAGCAGTCGCACAAAAATATCGCTGCGGGCATCGAATCCGCCCTCGAGGGCTACAGGAAGAATATTTGACATGCCTTGCAGGCTAGTGCGCGCGCAACTATTGCCGACGGACGCCACTAAAAATAACTATCACCCGCTCGTCGTCGGCGATTTCTTGGCGAATTGCCAACAGTCCCGCAAGCCCCGCCGCCCCGGTCGGGCTGACATCAACATTTGTCACACGATGCGCCAGTTCAAAACTCTCGTGCACCTGTGCTTCGCTCGCAACGACCGGATAACCACCGCTGTCGACCATCGCATTGCAGGCACCGATCCAGTCATAAGTCTCGTCATCCAAAATTCCGTCGGCAATTGAAACTGGTGTCGTCTCCCACGGCCACATGCACTGCGACCAGCGAGAACCCGCGTTGTGCGCTCCGCCCGTTTTTTGTGCGATCAAAAATGCGCGAGCCAACGGGGCGCATCCTTCGGTCTGCACCGCGTGCACTTTTGGTTTCGTCGCCCCTGCGAAAAAGCCGTTCGCCGCACAAGTCACAAACGCGCCACCACCTGCCTGCACGAACATCCGGCTGAACAAAGCACCGACAAGATCTTCGGCCACAACCGCCATCTCCCAACCGATCGTGCGACCACCATCTAGACACCACGCGTTTTCGGGCCCCTGCACCCCAAACGGAATCGCCCCAGACAAGATCGCTTCGCGAAATCTATAAACGCATGGATCACCAGGCGGATCAGTCGAGACTCTCGCGCATCGCACGGTGTTCGCGTTCAACGAATTCAAAATCTTGATCGTCGCCGCGTCGGCATGCTCGGGCACGAATACTTGAATCGGCCAGTTCACTGCGCGTGCCAGCGTGCTGGCTGCAATCGCCGCGTTGCCACACGACGCAATCGCCAGTTGTGGTCGTTCACTTTGACTGCGCCACGGCGCCCGACCCACATGTTCGACGGCAATCAAATGCAACAACTGTGCAAACAAATGTCGCGCTTTTTGCGAGCCGGCGACGTTATGTGTTTCATCTTTGATCCACACGCCACCTTGCTGGGTAAAACGCAGTGACTTACTCAGTTCCTCGTTGCGCAAAAACGGCGTCGTACGAAAACCCGTACCCGCAACTTTGGCAACGGCATCGTCAAGATCGCGAATAATCTTCGTGCGCAATTCAAATTCGAGACCCAAGCTCGCGGCGAACGCATCCCAAGCCAAATACCGCTGAAACGCCACGAACGGGTTCGCATCACCGTTGCTGCGCAACGGGGCTAACGAATTTTCAATCTCAAGCACATGGTGACGGTCGGTTTGGCTCGAGTTCGGGCATCGCCACGAAAAAACCCGACTAATTGAGACTCGGGTTTCACATGCCGAGCATCTCCAACCAGTTACGACGGGCGTCTGGGCGTTCACGGCTGCGATACCGCTACTGTCAACTAGTTTTTGGCGGCAACACGACGATTGAATTCGCCGATGAGGTCATCCCAAACCGGCAAATATTTTCGCAAATCTCGCCAGAACGACTGCGAGCGGCGCGCTTCAAACACTTCGAGCGGCGTGCCTTGTTGTTCAACCCAGGTGTAATAGCCAAGATTAAAAATTCGCGTGCGATCCAGCTCGGTGCAATCAATCATCGCGTTGGTACCAACCGTGCCAAGGTGCTCGGCAAAAACTTCTGCCGCGTCAATCTCTGTAAACGAATCGTTGAATCTGCGGCTCAAAGTCTTGACTCTTTCACTCGGATACAGATCCCCGCCGTCAGTAGCGATCGTGATCAACGCATCATTCTCGCCCAGCCCGAGCAATTTCGCCGTCTTGATCGCCGCGATCACGTTGCAGATCGCCGAAAAACCAAAATGAGTCAGCGTCTCGACGATTTCTACAGGCACACCTTTTCGCTGTGCCAAATATCTGCAACCAGCATCAGTGTTAAACATCACGTCAAGTTCATCGGTTGCTCGATCTGAAACGCCAACGACAACATCGGTGTTCATCACATTGTGAATCAACGGTATGTGTTTGTCGCCGATGCCCTGAATGTTGTGCTCTCCAAAACCATTCTCAAGCATCGTCGGGCACTCGAGTGCCTCAACTGCAACTATTTTTGTGCCGTAATCATCTTTAAGCCTGTCACCGGCTCCAATCGTGCCAGCCGAACCAGTTGCCGAAGTAAACGCCGCAAGTCGCAACTTGCCACCAGTTGATTTGTTGACATGTTCAAAGACGTTTGCCAGTGCACGACCTGTCACTTCGTAGTGGCCGGCATGGTTGCCGAACTCACAGAACTGATTGAAAACAAAATTCTTGGGATCAAGTTCCATTTCGTTGCACGCGTCGTAAATTTCTTTGACATTACTTTCGGTACCGGGTGTGCGCACAACGTCGCTCGGATCGCTCACCCATTTGTCAAGCCAATCAAATCTTTCTTTTGACATGCCTGCAGGCAACACCGCGACACCTCGCGAACCCATGATCCGACTTATCGCCACGCCACCGCGCGCATAATTGCCAGTCGACGGCCAAACTGCACGATGACGACCCGGGTCAAACTGCCCTGTAATAACTCGTGGCGCCAAACATGAATACGCGGCCAATACTTTGTGCGCGGTGATCATCGGAAACCGATCACCGAACATCACGATGATCGGGCTCTCAATACCGGTCAGACTGCTGGGCAATACAACATGGTCGGGCACCGCCACACGCTCGCCGCGCATGTCGTTGTACCAATGAACGCGAAACAAGTTTCGCGCGTCTGGGGCGTTCTTATCGACACCCTTCGCATAATCAGCATCGATCTTTGATGGATCAGCGAGTTGCGCGAATGTCGGCAAAAAAACTCTGTTTTTTGCACAAAGTGCGATGCTGTTTTCAAGCGCTTGCTGGTCAACGATTTTGTCGGCGAGACCCAATTGCCCCGCCAGCGCCGAAGCATCTAGCTGACGCTTTGCGCCCTGATGTGCCGTAGTTGTTGAAGTCAAGGTTTACATTATGTCAAATTTGTAGACCAAAGCACTACTCTTACGACGCAAGGCCGACGTAGCCCAATGGCAGAGGCACGGCGCTTAGGACGCCGCCAGTGAGAGTTCGAGTCTCTCCGTCGGCACCAAATATGCAACTTCGTACGACATCACAACTCGCAACTCCGGCGGTGCTCGTCGATCTCGACGCACTAAATAGAAACCTGAGAACGATGTCACAGCGACACCCCGGTGCGAAATTGCGGCCGCATACGAAAGCCCACAAGTGCACTCAACTCGCTGAGCTACAAATGCACTACGGACATAAAACCTTTACGTGTGCCACTCCCCGCGAAGTGATCGGCATGGCCGCAGCCACGGTGGGCGAAGACTTGCTTCTTGCCAATGAAGTCGTTGATTATGACAGACTCACTGCTCTCGCCAAAGTTTCAGAAAATCTGCGCGTGACAATCGCCGTTGATTCTGAATTCACGATCAATGCCGCTGAGCGTGCCGGTCTACGTGATGTGCTGATCGATGTCAATGTTGGTCTAAAAAGATGCGGTATCGCCCCAGAACTCGCTGGTCAACTCGCCGACTTCGCGCGCAAAAAAAAGATGACGGTGCGTGGCGTCATGGGCTATGAGGGTCATCTGATGATGGTCGATGGTCACGACAAACGAAAACAACGTGTCGCCGAGTCGATGCAACTGCTTACACGCGCCGCGAAAGATGTCGGTGGCGAAGTTATCTCTGCGGGTGGCACCGGCACTTTCGACATGCACGACGACACCGAGATCAACGAGTTGCAGGCCGGCTCTTATGCACTGATGGACACCCACTACGCCAAACTCGCTTTGCCTTTCGAACAGAGTTGTTTCGTTTTGGGCACGGTGATTTCGCAGTCCAATGCATGGTGTGTCATCGATGTCGGTTTGAAGTCGCTCGGCATGGACCACGGCAACCCAACCATCAATGGCTATGACGTCTTGTTTTGTTCAGACGAACATACGACGCTTGCGCCAATCAAAGACGCGAGTACCGAAAAAATTTCGGTCGGAGAAAAACTTCGCGTCATTCCCGCGCATATCGACCCGACCATGGCGATGCATGATTTCGCCCACATTGTTCGCGGCGATGAAATCATCGACTCGTGGTCGATCGACTTACGAGGCTGGTAGTTCGCTCAACCGAGTAGTCAACACACGAAAAGCATTTCCACGATGTGAAAACTTGTGCTTTTCGGCGATGCTCATCTGGGCAAAAGTCCGACCATCACCGGCAACAGGCACGAATACCGAGTCATAACCAAAACCGCGATCACCGAGCTCGGAATCGCTGATTGATCCCTCGCAAATACCCTCACAAATGATCTCAAGACCGTCGGGCATGCGCAACATAACGACCGTGCGAAATCGAGCCGTTCGATTTGTCACGCCGCCAAGAAGATTCAGCAACTTGTTTCGATTTTGTGCGTCAGTCGCGCCAGCGCCGGCAAATCGTGCCGTGAACACACCGGGTTGGCCATTCAAGGCGTCGACTTCAAGTCCTGTGTCGTCGGCAAGCGCCGGCAGATTCGTCGCGAGGCAAACCGCGGTGGCTTTGAGCCGCGCATTTCCAGTAAGCGTGTCGGCATCTTCAACTACATCTGCGAGTTCTTTTGGTCGCACAACAAGGTCAACCAGGTTTTGTACGAGGTCACTGATCTCGGCAACCTTGTGCGGGTTGGCCGAAGCGCAGACTACGCGCAGCATACGCCCAGCATACGCCCAGCATTTTATTTCATTCGTGGTTTTGGTGGCACGGCGAGAGTTTGTGTCTGCAATGCAAATACTTCGCGTAAACCAGCCGTCGCCAGAGCCAACAATTCGCTCAATTGTGTTTGGCTAAATGCCGCACCCTCGGCGGTGCCCTGCACTTCAACAAACTTCGGCTCGGTTGAATTATGCGCCTGCAACATCACAACATTCATGTCGACCTCGGCCGAGCTGTCTTCGACATATGGCAAATCAAGAATTGGCGAGCCATTATGTATGCCCACACTCACTGCCGCACACAACGAGTGCAAAGGGTGCGTCGCTATTAATCCGTTTTGCATCACCCGTGTCAACGCATCATGCAACGCAATATATGCGCCACAAATGCTGGCGGTGCGCGTGCCACCATCGGCTTGTAAAACATCACAGTCAACAATCACTTGCCGCTCGCCCAACAGCGTCATGTCACAACACGAGCGCAATGACCGACCGATCAGTCGTTGAATCTCAATCGTGCGACCACCTTGTTTGCCTTTGGCGGCCTCGCGATCGTTGCGGTCAGGTGTCGAACCAGGCAACATCGAATATTCGGCGGTGACCCAACCTTTGTTTTTGCCCTTCATCCAGCGCGGCACGTCTTCATCAACTGATGCCGTGCACAAAACCCGGGTCTTGCCAAACGAAACCAGCACCGACCCTGCAGCCATCTCGGTGAAATCACGTTCAAATTTAAGTTGACGCAGTTCGTTTGCTTTTCGTCCATCTGGTCGTGTCATGTTCTCTCCGTTTTGTAGCGAGTCTCTATTTGATTTGCCAATGCTTTGCTGACATTAACTCTGGCCCCAAGAAACGACGACCGAGTTCGGAAAATTGCCGAACATCGCCCGACGAATAAAACTCGTGCGAACCTTGAACGCCACGCTCAACGCTACGAGCAATGTTGTTTTTTGCCAGTGCATCACGCACCACAGACGCAGTCGCGTCGGCGCTGTTAATTAGTTTCACATCGGGCCCCATTACCCGCCCAATAACTTGGCTCAAATATGGATAATGCGTGCACCCCAACAACAATGCATCAACATCGGCTTTTCGTATCGGTGCGAGCAACTTCTCTGCCAACTGCGTCACTGCCTCGCCAGAAGTTTCGTCACGCTCAACAAACTCGACAAAGCCTGGGCACGCGGTTGCTATCAGCGAGATGTCGCTTGACTTCTCGCGCGATGCACCAGCAACGGCTTTTTCGTACGCACCCGAAGCAATCGTGCCGATCGTACCGATCACTGCCACGCGATTGTTTTTCGTCGTGTTCACTAGAGCTCGTGCGCCCGGCTCAACAACGCCGATCACAGGCACAGAAAGCAAACTTTGCAATTCGCTCAACGCAACCGAAGCAGCGGTGTTGCACGCGACGACAATCAACTTGGCGTTGAAATCACCCACGAGACTTGTCGCCAACTCGATCGCAAAACTTCGCACATCACCCGCGGGCTTGGGCCCATACGGGTAGCGCGCTGTGTCACCGATATATATGAGGTTTTCGTTCGGCAGCAAGTCGATGACTGCTCGCGCAACCGTCAGACCGCCAAAACCAGAATCGAACATGCCAATTGGGCGATCAACTTGCGCATTCATCTTTGACAACGCTACGCCCTCGCCAACATCGAAGTCAGTCAACATACAGGCAAGGCAATACACGAGCCAGTGCTTTATAGTCGCTATGTGCTTCTTGCCGCCGGCCTCGCTCTTTTCGCCGCCGTTTTACACGCAAGTTGGAACCTAGTTGTTAAGCAAACAAGCGACCGGTTTCTCGCGCTGTGGGGTCAGTTTGTTTTCGCCGGTTCGTTTGCTGTAATCGCGCTTGTTGGCTGGACAGTGATCGACGGTCAACCAAACATTGCATGGTGGTGGTCAATCATCAGTGGATGCGGACACCTGCCTTATGTGATTTTGCTCGCCAAGGCATACGACAAAAATGATTTCTCGCTGACTTATCCGATTGCTCGTGGTGCTGGCGCGCTCAGCGCCGCCATATTGGGGTTGATTTTCTTAGGCGACAATCTCTCGGCTTTGAGCATGGCGGGTATCGCCGTAGTTATTTTTGGACTTTGGGTTCTCGTTTCAGGTCAGCCAATCAACAACATTTTTCCTGCACTTGGTGTCGCAGCGACAATCGGCGTTTACTCTGTTGTCGACGCCTACGGCGCGCGCAACTCAGACCCAATTGCATTCGCCCTCAGCGTTTTTGTCAGCGGCGCAACAACTATCACGATCTGGGCGCTGATTACACGCGCCAAAGAACTTAAAAAGTTTCTTGCTGCCGAATGGAAGCCGGCCATCTTTGGTGGCACCATGTCAATAATTAGCTACTCGCTTGTCGTTTACGCGTTCACCCTCGCGCCAGTTGGCTATGTCGCCACGATGCGCGAATCAAGCGTGGTAATCGCCGCACTCGCCGGCTGGAAATATCTGAAAGAAGACGACCACAAACGCCGACTTACTTCAGCCTTTGTTGTCGTGCTGGGTCTCGTTGTGCTCGTTGCCGGGCGCTAAAAGTAAATTATCTTTTCAGCAGCGGCTTCTGCGACATCTAAGTCATCGGTGTAGGCACCGGTCGACAAATACTTCCAGCCGCCGTCGCAAACAATAAACACGATCACTGCTTCTTGCGCACTATCCAAGCTGATTTCGCTCGCAACTTTAAGCGCGCCTGCCAAAGATGCACCCGATGAAATGCCGGCGAAAATTCCGCATTCGCGCACCAGTCGTCGTGTGCACTCAATGCTTTCACGGGGTCGCACAACTCGCTTTCGATCTAAAGTTTCACGACCCCGCCACTTGTCGAACACTGGCGGAATGTACCCGTCATCCAGATTTCGCAACCCTTCAACACGTTCACCCAGTGGCGGTTCAACAGCAATTATTTTTATCTCACTATTTTTTTCTTTCAGATAGCGACCAACACCCATCAGCGTGCCAGTCGTACCCAAACCCGCCACAAAGTGCGTCACCTCGGGGCAATCCCGCCAAATTTCTGGACCGGTTGTTTCATAATGCGCAGTCGGGTTCGCTTCGTTTTCATATTGATGCAAAAAACACCAATCAGGGTGTTGCTTGGCCATTGCTTCGGCGCGTTTCACCGCGCCGTTCGAACCCTCGGCGCCTGGAGTGACGATAATTTCTGCACCAAAAACTGCGAGCATCTGGCGTCGTTCGATCGAAACATTGTCGGGCATCAAAATTGTTATCGGATACCCCTTGAGCTGCGCAATCGCCGCCAGCGCAATGCCCGTGTTTCCACTTGACGGTTCGATTATCCGCTGACCAGGCGAAAGTTTGCCGTTCTTTTCTGCTTGCTCGATCATCGACTTGGCGATGCGATCTTTAACTGAGCCAAATGGATTTTGATTTTCAAGTTTCGCCAACAAACGCACGCGAGGGTTCGGCGACAAATTAGAGACATCGACCAAAGGCGTATTGCCGATCTGGTCGAGCACATTTTCGTTAATCAGCACACAGTCAGGATACCTGACCAATATGGTCGGATTTACCTTGAATTTGGCGAAACGGCTGTGAATTGCGCGATAGTCAAATAATCAAGCCGTGACTATTTGGCTTTCAGAAATCTGAGAGTCGATAATCCGATAACTGCGAGTTTTTGGCTCGGCTTCTTTTAATCCAATTATCACATAATGCCACCCTGGGTCTGGGGCTTGAGCCACGTCCGTCGGACTGGGATATGGCTCGGTGTGCGTGTGGCTATGCACGACACCAATGATTGCCAGCCCGCGCGCCTCGGCATCAAGTTCAATTCGCAGATGATCTCGCGGATCAACCGTGTAAATAATTTTGCTCTGCGCAATATTGCGACACGCATGAAACTCGCGCGCCACATCGCTGCCAAGTTCGCCCACCAAAAAACCACAACACTCGAGCGGCGTTTCGGCGAGCGCCACTTGCTTGATCTGCTCAAGTACTGAACTTGGTATCACGATTTGGGACGATGAATTTTGATTCGACATTGGCTTAAAAGGCTACAGGTACGCTTAAAGCACGTTATGAAAAAAGATAGTCCAGAGATCATCGCCAGCAATCGCAAGGCGCGACACAACTACACAATCGTTGATGTCATTGAGGCTGGCATTGTGCTGCACGGAAGCGAGGTCAAGAGCCTGCGCGAGGGCCAAGTGCAGATCGCCGAGGCCTATGCCCATGTCGTGCGTGGCGAAATGTGGCTCGAAGGCGTGCATGTGGCCATCTACAGATTTAGCCACGGGGTCGGCTCACACGAACCCATGCGCTCGCGCAAACTGTTGTTGCATCGCGAACAAATTCGCAAACTACAAGAACGCATGGCCAAAGAGCGCCTGACTTTGGTGCCTCTATCGATGTTGCTCAAAAACGGTCGCGTCAAGGTCGAACTTGCGCTCGCCAAAGGCCGTCAAAAAGAAGATCGTCGACAGGCAATTGCCGAAAAAGAATCAAAACTCGAAATGCGTCGCGAAGCCGGTCGCCAACGCAAAGGCAAGTCCTCATTAAATAGTTCGCCATCGGGCAGGCAAACTGGTTCTCG
>CAMDEC010000026.1 GCA_945893395.1 Bifidobacterium breve | reverse complement strand
GAGCAAGTAATTGTTGCCGAAGAGTTTGCTCGGGCAGGTGTGCCGACAGGTTCATTCAACGACACTTTTGGCATTCAGATGCTGGGCAACACTTTGTTGATCTGGGGGACAGACGAGCAGAAGCGTCATTATCTGCCCAGAATTATTGCTGGACAAGATGTGTGGTGTCAGGGTTATAGCGAACCTAATGCCGGATCAGACCTTGGCAATGTCGGACTAAAGGCGACACTTGACGGCGATCAATTCATTTTGAATGGACAAAAAATCTGGACTTCGGCGGGTCAATATGCGACCCACATTTTCACCCTCGCCCGCACGAACCCCGATGCACCAAAGCATAAAGGTATTTCTTTTTTGTTGGTCGACATGCGTCAGCCAGGGATCGAAGTGCGTCCGATCAAGATGCTCTCGGGTGAAAGCGAATTCAACGAAGTTTTCTATACCGATGTCACTTGCGCGAAAGACAATGTCGTTGGTGGGTTGAACAACGGTTGGGCGGTCGCAATGTCTCTGCTTGGTTATGAGCGTGGTGAAGCAGCAGCGACGCTTTCGATCAAATATCAAGCCGAAATCGAGCGGCTGATCGCTTTGGCACAAGAGCGTGGTCTCGCCGATGACCCACGCATCCGTCAACGCTTGAGTGATTGCTACGGAAAAGTTCAGATCATGAAGTATTTGGGGCTGAGAACCCTGACAAAATTTATTGCGGGTCATCATCCCGGACCAGACGGAGCAATCTCGAAACTTTATTGGAGCGAATATCACAAAGTTGTAACCGAGTTGGCGATGGATATTCTCGGCGTGGACGGTTTGGTGCCCGTAGGGCGCAAACCGATGACAACTTTTCAGACCGATGAAGCTGGAGCCAAAAATAGTTCGATGAGTTGGGCGATGACATTTTTGAACGCCCGCGCCGGAACAATTTATGCAGGATCATCGCAAGTTCAGCGCAATATTATTGGCGAGATGGTGCTCGGTTTGCCTAAAGAGCCGAAACCTAATTAGTCGATGGCGTCTGTAGCAACCATGCTTTCGGGTGCGTCGATAGTTCTGGCCGTGACGGTGCGGCCACGCTTGTGGTTTGTGGCGGTTGCGCAAGTATTTCGACTTGCGCCGTCCAAGTGGTGGGCGCGAGCACCGTTCTTGCCGATCCCAAGCAAAAAATACATCAGGTTCAGGGCACAAACCCAATATGGTGGCCACTCGGCGCCGATCGAAACTAAAGATGTCTTGAGTTACCTATATTGGTTGCGAGATTTTCGATGAGAAGTGCATTGGTACTCAACGCGACATTTGAGCCACTGTCGATCGTGCCAGCACGTCGTGCAATTTGTCTCGTGCTCTCGGACAAAGCCGAAATCGTCGAGGAAGACGGCACCCAAATTCATGCAGAAACATTTGTCATGCCAGGACCACTGGTAATCAGGCTGCGTTACGTGGTCAAGGTGCCGTATCATCGGCGCACCGCAATGTCACGAAGGGCAATTTTCGCCCGCGACAATCATCGTTGTCAGTATTGTGGTGCCCACGCTGACAGTATCGACCATGTGATGCCTCGATCGCGTGGCGGTATGCACGTTTGGGAAAATGTCACCGCCGCATGTCGGGGTTGCAATTTAAAAAAACGCGATCGCACACCCCAAGAAGCCGGAATGTCACTTGCAAATATGCCGCACACTCCTCGCGAACTTGCCTGGGTGAGCGTGTCTGTTGGTCGCGTGCCAGAAGAGTGGAAGCAATATTTGGCGTTTGCTTCGTAGCCCCTGATTTCTTTGCGAGTCTTAGAGTGATCGGCGCAATTTTATGAGCGACTGGCGATTCAACCATTTGCGCGATTCAGCCGAGTCGGTGCATGGTCGTGAATTGCCCGCCGAACGCGCAATTTGGCGAGCATCTATAAATCAGTCGGCGATGGTCTTGGGCTCGAAACAAGATTTTGCAGTCGTCAATCATCAGGCGTGCCAAACCGATCAAGTTTCGGTCGTTCGTCGACGAAGTGGCGGGGGCGCCGTTTTCTTGGATGCCGACCAACATCTGTGGATTGACTTTGTAATCACTTCAGACGACGACTTATGGAGAGACGACGTGAGCCAAGCTATGTGGTGGGTCGGCGACTTATGGGCCGACGCCTTGGCTGCATGCGAATTCGCCGACCGTGATCAATTGAGGGTTCATCGTGGGGGTATGGAGCGCGAAAAAATCTCGGACTTGATTTGTTTCGCGGGCATTGGTCCAGGCGAGGTGACGCTACATGGCAAAAAACTTGTCGGGATTTCTCAACGACGGACTCGTGAGATGGCGCGCTTTCAATGCGTCGTACATCGTCAATGGTCACCCGAGGCGTATCGAAAATATTTACTGCTCGACAAAGTCGACGACCAGAGTGCCGGTTCTTTTGTGGCGCTGGATGGTGAACTCTCGAAGATTGACGTTGCCGAGTCTTCTGGGTTGAACCAGATTGCTCAAGCGCTAGTCGAACTCGCAACGGCGCTTTAGACCCAAACTGCTCTCCCGCCCTAGACGGATTTAAACGTGGCTGCTAATTGCAGCGCCCAAAAATATCCGAAAAAAGTGGGGAAAAATGGTGATTAATGTTTGACAGTGGGGGCTAATGGGGATATCATCTCTGTTGGGTCTTAGAGGGAGCTCTGAAACCCAGTAGTTAATGGGGTTTTGGGACAAGGCGGAGGAACAGTGTTTGTAGGTGCTCATGAGCGACAGTTGGACCCTAAGGGTCGCATCGCCCTGCCAAGTGCCTTTCGGCCAAGGCTCGAGCCAAAGTGCTATCTCGCACTTGGTCGGGACAAGTGTGTTGATGTTTTGACAATCGACGCTTTTCTATCCGTTGCCAACGAAGCGATTGAAAAAGTTCGCCGCGGCGAAATGGATCGCAAGGAGCAGCGGGCGCTGGCTTCGAACATGGTTGAGGTCAGCGTCGATGCGCAAGGTCGGATCAACGTCGATGAAAAACTTCGTGCATACGCGGGGCTTGAACTCAATTCGCGAGTCATTGTCAGCGGCTCATTTGATCGCGTTGAAATCTGGGATCCACAGCGCCATCAGCGCATCAGTGAATCTGGCACGCAAGACCTAGCCGGCACCGAGTAGATAGCGAAAGGGGGCCAAGCAACAAACTCCCTAGCAACTGTCACAAGTTGCACGAGTTTCGCTTATCAGCAGTCTCCCGGTTAACAAGATGGATAGCCCCCAACTCCGCCCGCTTTCCATCTCGCTATCCGGGGAGAAATCCCGGAGGCACCGTTAGCCGGGGGGCTGCTGATAAGCGAGGCAAGTAATCGTGACGGTTCGCAAGTTGCACAATAAATATGACAAGCCAAAATTCGCAAGTTAGTTCGCATCTGCCGGTGATGCTCGACGAAATCGTCGAGTGCTTCGCCACGGTTCCCTCTGGAGTAATTGTTGATGCAACATTTGGATTGGGTGGTCACGCCATCGCAATTCTCCATGCCTACCCAAATCTGCAGATTCTGGGTTTGGACCAAGATGCCGATGCAATTGCCAATGCCGAGAAATTGATTGCACAAGATTCGAGCCTCAAGGGCCGCCTGACTCTGCGACATGTTCGCTTTGACGCACTAGACGAAGTGCTTGAGGAAATGTCACTCAAACAAATTTCAGGCGCACTTTTTGATTTGGGCGTTTCGTCACCACAACTTGACGTTGCGGATCGCGGTTTTTCGTATCGACACGACGGACCACTAGATATGCGCATGGACCAGCGCGGTCAACTCAGTGCCGCCGATGTGGTCAATAAATATAGCGAGTCGGAACTTTCACAACTCATCGCCCAGAATGCCGACGAGCGATTTGCTCGTCGCATTGCCAAAGCGATCGTGGCGGCTCGACCGATATCGGGCACGACTCACTTAGCCGAAGTAATTGTGGCTGCGATTCCGGCCCCGGCTCGACGCACCGGGGGTCATCCGGCCAAGCGAACCTTTCAAGCGATTCGTATTGAAGTGAATAAGGAACTCGAGATTCTTGAGCGCGCGCTTCAGATCGCCATTGATGCTACGACTTCTGGCGGGCGAGTTGCGGTTTTGACATATCACTCAGGTGAGAACCGCATCGTCAAGAAAGTCTTTACTGATTCGCAGCGCGATAAAAATGAAATTTATTCACCTTCGCCGTTCGTCCATGAATCGCAGTCTGGTGCGCGTCACACTCGTCGTGTACGAATGCCAAAGTATCCGTCCAGCAAAGAGCAGACATTGAATCGTCGTGCCAAGTCTGCGCGCTTGCGTGTGATTGAAAAGACGCTCGTAAAGGTAGGAAACTAGATGTCCACAGC
Source organism: Bifidobacterium breve (assembly GCA_945893395.1). GTDB lineage: Bacteria > Actinomycetota > Acidimicrobiia > Acidimicrobiales > Ilumatobacteraceae > BACL27. The sequence goes on along the minus strand of CAMDEC010000026.1, from coordinate 16,211 downwards.
GCTTGCATCACGTCCTGCACCAGTGCGTCGTCGCCGACCAGCAGGCTCGGTGGTCGCAGCAACTCGTCAGCGTCAGTCACCCCAGCGCGCGCCGAGCGATCGACCGCAACTATACGTCGTTCAACCGGTAAAAAGCCGAAGATACTCTCTGCCGACGCTCACGATTATTGTCGTCACGACAGTTTTGATTCTCGTCGTCATGTTTCAGACCGTGATCGCCGAACAGCAATTGCGTCTGGACAAAGTTACGACTGACGTTCGTCTCGCTCGGTTTCATTATGACGAACTTCGTCAACAACGTGCCGAACTTCGAGCCCCTGACTATTTGCGTGAGCAAGCGATGATGTTGAGCATGTCTCAGGGCGTTTCTGCTCAATTCATGGAAATTCCTGCAGATGTCGTGGCCAGTGTTTTGGCAGCCACCGGAGCAATGGATAAAGAAATTTCTCAACCGCCAATGCTCCAAGACTTGGCTTCGCAAACACTTACGGGCGTGTCGCCATGAGCACAATGGCCGGAGCCAATCGTGGCAAGCGATCACGCCGGATCGATGCGAACCATCAGCGCGAATCGGATATCTCATATCAGGCAGCTTCGATAACTTTCAGAATCAAAGACTATTTCACGATTGGTTTGCGGGGAAAAGAAAGAGAAATGCGTCCGCGCATTGTCAAGATGTTCGTTCTGGTTGCAATTCTTTTGTCGTTGCTCGGCGTTCGGGTCGCATTGTTGCAAACACTTTGGGCAGACGGTTATCGCGAGGCGAGCGTTTCTCAGCGCACGCGCGTTCAGACGCTGCGCGCCGAGCGTGGATCGATTCTTGACCGCAATGGCCGAGAACTGGCGTTGCCAGTCCCGACGCGCACGGTATTTGCCGACCCGAGATCGGTGACCGATCCGGTTGGTGTAGCCCACGCAGTTGCAGGCATTTTGCAACTTGACGCTCAAGCCGAAGTCGAATTGGCGACCAAATTGCAAAACAAGTCTTCAAGCTTTGTTTATATCGCGCGTCAAGCAGATCAAGACATCGCCAAGGCGATTCTCGCTCTTGGACTGAACGGTGTTTCTTCTTATCGCGAGTCGGGTCGCGCCTTGACCAGCACGGGTTTGCAGGCATTGGTCGGTCGCACCGACATTGACGGCGTGGGCATCTCGGGCCTTGAGTTGAAATATCACGAGATGTTGGCAGGCGTTGACGGTCGGATCGTTCGCGAAGTGAACAGCAGCGGCAAATCAATCGCCGCAAATTCTGGGGAGACAACCGAGACTGTCTCTGGTGGGCGTTTAATTACGACCATCGACCGAATCATTCAGTTTCAAGTTGATGGCATTGTCAAGCAACAAGTTGAGCGACTCGGTGCACGCGGTGGCACTGCGATAGTGATGGATACAAAGACTGGCGAAATTTATGCGATATCGAACGTGCGCCGCAACCAAGACGGCAGTTACTCAAGCGAGTCGGGCAACTTTGCGGCGGTAGAGGCGAACGAACCTGGCTCTGTGGCAAAAGTTATCAGCATCGCCGCAGCGATTAACGAAGGCGCCGTAAACATCGGGTCGACATTCAGTGTGCCTGGATCCGAAGTTTTCGACAAGGGAACCCAATGGGAGTACAAAGTTACCGACGCCTACCCACACGGTCGAGAAGAAATGTCAGTGCGCAAAATCTTTGTCGACTCTTCAAACCTTGGCACGGTGCTTGTCTCGCGGAAACTTGATACTGCCAAAAATCATGAATACCTGAAATTGTTTGGTTTCGGGGTCAAAACCGAAGTTGCATATCCTGGCGAGTCGCGTGGTGCTTTGCGCCCTGCATCGAAATGGCAAGGCACCGAAAAAATTACTTTTTCCTATGGATACGGGTACACAGCAACCGCACTTCAGATGACCGCTGCCGTGAACGCCGTTGCTAACGGCGGTGTTTATGTCGCACCAAAATTAGTTTTGAAGACGACCGACGCAGATGGCGTTGAAACGGCCACACCAGATTCATCGACACATCAAGTTATTTCGTCGGATACAGCCAAAACAATGACATCTCTGATGACTGACGTTGTCTGCTACGGAACAGGCACTTTGGCCAAATTGCCGGGCATGAGCGTCGCGGGCAAAACCGGAACGGCTTACAAGTTGCAAGAAAACGGCACTTACGCAACCGACGAAGGCACCCGAACTTATTTTGCGTCATTTGTTGGTTTCATGCCGGCCAACAATCCGCGATTTACAGTGCTGGTTTCGATTGATGAGCCAGATTCCGGCACCCAAGACCGCTTCGGTGGTACAGCAGCGGCACCAGTGTTTGCTCGAATCGGACAAGTCTTGATCAACGAACTAGATATCCGCCCAGAAGGCAACGACATCGGCTGCGTCGGGTCGCGCCCTGCAGAACTAGGACCGAGTCACTGAGATGCCAGAGAACTTGTTGCGTCAGCTGAACCAAGTGCTCGTTGGGGCATCCGAAGTTTCAGTTCGTGAAATTATTGGCAACCCAAGTGTGCAGGTTTCAGAGATTACGCATGACTCGGCAAAAGTCACGCAGAACTCAATTTTTTGTTGTGTTGTTGGTGAGAGCACCGACGGACACAACTTTGCCGCATCAGCCAAGCAAAACGGTGCTGTGGCGCTATTGGTCGAACGCCGAGTCGACGTTGACATCACCCAAGTAATTGTCGACGACGTGCGCTTTGCAATGGGCCATCTCGCCGCAGAGTTGTTTGATCGACCAAGCCAAAAACTGAATGTCATCGGCATCACGGGAACCAACGGAAAAACAACAACCGCACATTTGCTCGCCGCAATATTGCACCAGCACGGTTGGCCAACAACTGTGCTCGGCACACTTTCTGGCACTCGTACAACGCCAGAGTCGACAGATCTGCAAAGGTCATTGGCGGCCGAGCTTGCCACCGGTTGCAAAGCAGTCGTGATGGAAGTCTCATCGCATGCCTTAACTCTGCGCAGGGTAGAAGGAACGAGATTCAAAGCCGCAATTTTTACGAATTTGGGTCAAGATCATTTGGATTTTCACAAATCCATCGAAGATTATTTTGCGGCAAAAGCCCGGCTGTTTTCGGCAACCTTTACTGATAAGTGCGTTATCAATCGTGATGATGTGCATGGTGCCCTGTTGTTTGACTCTTTGGTTGATGAAAATCTTGATCGCGAGTCGTTCAGTATTGGTGACGCGCGAGAGGTCAGCGCCGGCATCTCAAAGATTTCTTTCATCTGGCGGGGTCAAAAAATTGAAATTGCCAGTGGGGGACACTTCAACGTAATGAACGCGCTAGCTGCCGCGACTGCAGCAGCCAAACTGGGTGTCGCTGTTAGCGACATCGCAAAAGGTTTGGCTGCTGCAAGCGCTGTGCCGGGTCGATTTCAGTCGGTCACTGTAGGTCAGAGTTTTGGTGTCGTAGTTGACTACGCACATACCCCAGAAGCATTGCAAAATGTTTTGATTGCTGCTCGTGAAATTGTTTCATCAAGCGCCAGAGTCATTGTCGTGTTCGGTTGCGGCGGCGACAGGGATCATTCGAAACGTCCTAAGATGGGGGTGGTAGCAAAGACGTTCGCTGATGTCGTATACGTCACCTCAGATAATCCTCGCCATGAAGATGCCCAAACAATTGTTGATGAAATACTCGAGGGTGTTACTCGGTCGCGTCAAATTATGGTCAATCTAGATCGCCGCCAAGCAATCGCTGACGCTTTTGCGCTTGCGCAATCTGGCGATGTGGTTGTGATCGCGGGTAAAGGTCATGAGACGACGCAAACAATTGGATCTGAAGAGTTGCCTTTTAGCGATGTGGACGTGTCGCGACAATTATTGCAGGCGGCATCGTGATCGCAATTTTGACGGCGGCTGCGGTGGCAATGGTCGCTTCGCTAATTGGCACACGGCTGTTAATTGTGGTGTTCAAGCGAATTGGCAAAGGTCAGCCAATTCTTGGCGCAGAAGATCGTGGCCCGGTGCAGCACATGCAAAAACAAGGCACCCCGACGATGGGTGGAATCGCGATCTTGTTTTCGGCGGGATTGGGGTGGTTCGTCGCGCACTTTAGAGACGGGCTTCCGTTCTCTGACCAGTCGATGATTATTTGGGTGGCCATTTTTGTGCTTGGTTTCGTCGGTTTTCTCGATGACTTTTTGAAGGTTCAGCGTCAGCACAACCGTGGACTGTTCTGGAAGAAAAAGGGTTACATCACTTTTGCAATTTGCATTGGACTGACTTGGTGGTTGACGGCAGCAACTGGCGTGAGTGAAACTCTCTCGTTCACGCGGTCGGATCTACCAGGGATAACTTTTACTTGGCCATTGTTCGTGATCTGGACGGCGTTAATGGTCTGGGGCACATCAAACGCGGTAAACGTGACCGACGGGTTGGACGGGTTGGCAGCAGGTGCAGCGTCGTTCGGGTTCATCGCCTTCACCGTGATCGCTTATTGGGCGTTTCGTAATCCGCAGATTTACGGCGATGTCGTCAACCCTCTCGACCTGGCCGTGCTGGCCGCGTCGCTGGCTGGTGCGTGTGGAGGTTTCTTGTGGTGGAACGCCGCACCTGCTCGAATTTTTATGGGAGATGTTGGCGCACTCGGTTTGGGTGCCGCGCTTGGTCTATTGGCGGTGACCACCAATACTCATTTGTTGTTGCCAATAATTTGTGGCATCAATGTCCTTGAAGCCGGTTCGGTTGCCGTGCAGATGGGGGTATTCAAAGCTTCGGGTCGCAAAAAACGATTATTCAAAAATTCGCCGATCCATCATCACTTTGAACAAAGTGGTTGGCCAGAGACGACCGTGATCATTCGTTTTTGGATTATCTCTGCGATTTGTGTTTCAACCGCCGTGGCGATGTTCATTGCCGATTTCACCAACGTGCAAAGTCTTTATGGACCACGACGCTGAGATGACTGTGACACTTGTTTACGGTTTGGCAGTCGCCGGCAGGGCGGTGGCCAGTGAACTTGTGTTGCGGGGTGAAACTGTGATTCTCGTCGACGACGAACACAATGACAGTCACACGCAGTTTGCCAATGAGTTAAACAGCCAAATTTCATTCAAACCAACTACTGAAGATCTCAGAGCGATGATCCAACGAGTTGACCGCGTGGTGCCGGCACCAGGTATTGCAGAAAGTCATGCTTTGTTCGCGATATCGCATCACTCAAACAAGCCGGTGATGTCAGAGATTGAACTCGCATATCAGTTTGAACGGCGGATGTCGAATCCACGACCGATGGTCGCAGTCACCGGAACTGATGGCAAGACGACTACAACAATGATGGCTGCAGCGATGTTGAATTCAGCAAATTGCAGAGCAGTGGCAGTCGGCAACACCGAGACACCGTTGATTGCTGCGTTGCGCACTGATGCCCAGGCATTTGCGGTTGAGTGCTCGAGTTTTCGACTCGCCCTCACCCAAACTTTTCGCACCAAAGCCTCGGTGTGGCTGAATCTTGCTCCAGACCATCTGGACTGGCATCGCTCGATTGATTCGTATCGTGCGTCTAAAGCAAAAATTTGGGCCAACTTGCTTGACTCAGATATCGCAGTAGTGCCGGAAGCAGACAAGTCGATTGCCAAATGCGGTCAGGACAGCAATGGTCGAGTCGTGAGTTTCGGAAAAGAGTCCGGCGACTACCACGCGCTAAACGGTGTTCTCATGTCTCCATTCGGCGAAATTCTGCATGTCAGCGAGATGGCAAGAAGTTTGCCGCACGACGTGACCAATGCCTTGGCTGCTGCCGCTTTGACAATCGAATCTGGACTGGCGAACTGTGCTCAAGTTGCCGACGCATTACGAACTTTTGTGAACGCACCGCACAGAATTGAATTCGTCAGCGAATGCGACGGTGTGCGCTGGTTTAACGACTCGAAAGCCACGAGCCCGCATGCTTCGAGTGTCGCCTTGAATTCTTTTGATTCGATTGTTTTGATCGCTGGCGGAAAAAACAAAGACTTGGATCTCTCTGAGATGGCTGCGTATCCGCAAAACATGAGAGCAGTAGTTGCAATCGGCAAGGCCGCAAAAGAGATAGCCCAAGCATTCTCCGGGGTGTGTGAGGTTCGTACCGCAACTTCGATGCGCGAAGCCGTCAGTTTGGCCAACGAATTGGCTAGACGAGGTGATGTAGTGCTGCTTTCACCGGGTTGCACAAGTTTTGACTGGTACAAAAATTACGACGAACGCGGCGTCGATTTCAAAAAAGAAGTTATTTCGTTGGTCAATAGCAACAAGCAAATCAAAAGATAAGAGGCAACATGAGCACAGCAACTAACACCAATACGAGTCGCGCGATGACCCTTGCCCAAAGGCGTCGCGCGGTGCTTGACCAAGGTGGTTTGTTGTCGTCGCGTCGAATTGCCCAGAAGCCCGCCAACAAAACCTTCTACGTAATTTTCTTTACCGTGTTGACTTTGATTGCTTTTGGTCTGGTGATGGTCATGTCGTCGTCTTCAATCGTTGCGCTGAATCGCGGATCGTCGCCCTGGACGATGTTCTTCAAGCAATTGATGTGGGCCTGCTTCGGCACATTGGGAATGGCGTTTTTTTATCGCTTCCCATATTCGATGATGCGCAAGTGGGTTTTTTCATTCTTGGTGATCGGTTATGTGGCGATGCTCTTACCGTTCGTACCAAATATTGGTGTCAGCACCAACGGCGCGAGAGCGTGGGTTGCATTCGGACCGATCGGCTTTCAGCCATCCGAATTCTTAAAGTTCTTCCTCTTGGTTTACTGTGCCAACCTCCTTGGGCGTCGTCAAAAAGAGGTGACAGACATAAGTCGAACAATCAAACCAATGGTCACGGCGTGGCTTGTCGCTGTCGTGCTTTGTTTGGCGCAAAAAGACTTGGGTGGCGCAATTGTCATGACCTGCATAGTGCTCATGGTGATGTTCATGTCGGGTGTTCCGATGCGAATCGTCGGCGCGATTGGTGGTGCTTCAACTTTCGGCGCGATGCTGTTCACACTGACCACCTCATCTCGTCGCAATAGATGGACGGCGTTCTTGAATCTTGACGAAACCAGAGGCTCATTCGGCTACCAAGTTTGGCAATCAATACTTTCGATCTCAAACGGTGGCGTCTCGGGAGTTGGTGTTGGTGCTGGCACAGGCAAATGGGGTTACGTACCACTGGCGCACAGTGACTTTATATTTTCGACAATCGCCGAAGAATTTGGCCTTATCGGCGTGACCTTGGTTATTGGCGGATTTCTGTTGCTCGTACTTTTCGGTTTGCGTGCGGCGATGGGCGCGCAAGAAAAATTTGGCGCTTTGCTCGCGAGTGGCATCACGATGTGGTTTGCGGTCCAAGCAATTATCAACATCGGTGGCGTTTCAGGGTCGATGCCAGTGACAGGTTTGACACTGCCACTCATTTCATATGGCGGCAGTTCGCTACTTGTCTGCATGTCGGCAGCCGGGTTGTTGATGAATGTCGCGCGTAACATGAAGTGAGCTATTCACACAAGTAGAACCCCTTGACCGACTCCCGCCAGCCCATCTTTGCCGTTATCACAGGTGGTGGAACCAGCGGCCACGTAATTCCCGCGCTGGCAATAGCCGAGTTGTTGCAAGAAGTCGGATATTCGCCCCAGCAGTTGCACTTTGTCGGCACCACGAATGGCATTGAAACAACGCTTGTTCCGCCCACTGGAATCGCGATGTCGTTGCTCAGCGTGAGCGGCTTCAGTCGACAACTCTCGGTGAGCGCGCTGCAGAAAAATCTGAATAGCTTTAAAGCGCTCAAATCGGCAACTCAACAAGCCGAAGCGCTTTTGCAAAGTTTGCGTCCGCAAGTTGTCGTGTCCTTAGGTGGCTATGCGAGTGTGCCGACGGCCCGTGCAGCCATGCGTTTGCAGATTCCAGTTGTCGCCGTTTCGTATGATCGTCAGCCCGGGTTGGCAACAAGATTGCAGGCTCGCCGTGCGACGGCGATAGCGGTGGCGTATCTGCCCACGATTTTGAAGAACGCGACTTTAACCGGCGCCCCAGTGCGGAAGGCACTGCGCACTCTAGACGTGGGGGCAACGCGAGATCAGGCCCGCAAACGGTTGGACCTTCCTGTGAATCGCAAAGTCGTTTGCATAACTGGCGGGTCGCTAGGTTCGGCAAAATTGAATTTGGTGGCGAAAGAAATTGTCGAGCGCAATCAAGGTCGAACCGACTTGTGCGTGATTCATTTGACGGGGCAGCGATATTTCAATGAAGACTTGCCACGCCTTGGTGCCGATTCAAAAATTATCTATCGGCGCCTCGAGTCGACAATGGCAATGGATGACGTTTACAGCGCCACCGACTTAGTTTTGGCGCGTTCTGGGGCAAGCACCGTTGCAGAAATCTCGACCATTGGTTTAGCCAGCGTGCTCGTGCCCTGGAGTGATGCCGCCGAGGATCACCAAACTGCGAACGCCAAGTGGTTGGGCGAAATAGGTGGCGCTCTCGTGATCGATGAAAGTTCGGTGTCGGTGTCGGCGATTGCTGATCGCGTCGTCTCGCTTGTCGACGATCAGGCGCAACTCGATGCGCTCGCCAAATCTGCGCGAAATGCTGGCGCGCAACATCGAAGTTCAACTTTGGCGAAATTGATAGTTGAAACTGCGAAGAGCAAACATCAACTGCCAGATTTGTCGACCAAGAAAAGGGTGCATGTCGTTGGTGTTGGCGGCCCTGGTATGTCGGCCATCGCGACTGTGCTCGTCGAGATGGGGCACGATGTATCGGGTAGCGATGTGCGTGAAACGGAAGCGATTGCGCGTCTACTCGAAATCGGTGTCCGAGTGAATATCGCACATCAACGCTCTGTCGTGCACAACTGCGATTTCGTGACGGGCTCACCGGCGATCGCCGCAGCGAATATCGAATATCTGCAGGCCAAGGAGTCGGGCATCCCGATTGCTTCGCGTGCGCAGACCTTGGCCAGTATTTGCAGTCGGGTCAAGAGCGTCGGGGTTGCGGGAACGCACGGCAAAACGACGACATCTTCGATGTTGGCGACAATTTTGATCTCGGCCAATTTAAACCCGAGTTATTTAATCGGTGGAGATGTCATCGCCTTCAATCGTGGCGCCAAATGGACGAACGGCGAGTTGTTCGTCGTCGAAGCCGACGAGAGCGATGGCACTCATTTGCAGTTGCCGCTTTTTGCCACGATTCTGACCAACGTCGACATTGACCACCTGGATCACTTCAAGACGCAAAGCGCCATTGAACAAAGTTTTGTCGAATATGTCGGCAAAGTTCAGGGTCCGCGAGTCTTGTGTTTTGACGACCCTGTGTGTGCATCCATCGCCAAATTACAGAACGTGACAACTTATTCTGCTCTTGGTGATGTGCGCGCCGACTATTCGGCAACCGAGATTAAATTCGTGGATGGTGCGTCAACTTTTTCGGTTGTGCGACGAGACGCGTCGCAACTAACGGTGCTCGGCAAAGTATCGCTACCCCAAAGAGGGGTGCACAATGTCAGCAACGCGTTGGGCGCAATCGTCATGGCGTTGCAACTGGGCGTATCTTTCAACCAGGCCAGCAGCGCACTTGCCAATTTTGGTGGCGTAGCGCGTCGCTTCGATAATCGTGGGTCAGATCAAGGCGTAACTTTTGTTGATGACTACGCCCACTTACCCAATGAAATTGCCGCGGTTCTTTCTGGCGCTCGCGACGAGTCTGATAACTGGTCCAGAGTTGTCGCCGTGTTTCAACCCAACAGGTTCAATCGCATGTCGCTGATCTCGCATCTCTACGCCGACTCGTTTATCTCAGCAGATCTGGTGGTGGTGACCGATATATATGCGTCAGGCACAGAGCCCATCGCCGGAGTGACGGGCGAGTTGGTAGTCGACGCGATTCGCAAATCGCACCCGGAATGCAAAATCGTGTACCAACCAAACCGCGCAGATCTCGTAGAGTTCTTGGCTGGTGAACTCAAATCTGGTGACTTATGTATCTCAATGGGTTGTGGTGATATCGCAACGCTGCCACAAGAAGTGATTGCGTCCCGCAAAGGTGAGCGAAGTTGATCTCAGAATTGACGCGTCCCAGCGATAAAGATCTCAATCGATTTGCCGCATTGCTCGGCGATCGAATCACGAAAGATGAACCGATCGGTCCTTATACGACTTATCGAGTCGGCGGCTCGGCGGCGTTGTTCATCCGGGTGATGAGCACCGAAGATTTGCATGCGGTCTCCCGCGCGTTGTCGAAGGTTCCGATTCCCGTGCTGATGCTCGGTCGGGGCAGCAATATGTTGGTCAGTGACGCGGGATTTCGAGGCTTGGCGATAACCCTTGGCCCGTTTGCAGAGCAGATTGATATGCCGACAGCCGATCAAGACCCCGTGCTTGTGGTCGGAGCGATGGCGTCACTACCGGTCATCGCGCGCCAAAGCGTCAACAATCGACTGCGGGGTTTTGAGTGGGCAGTTGGCGTACCTGGTTCAATCGGCGGAGCCGTGCGAATGAATGCCGGTGGACACGGGTCAGACATGGTCGCATCTTTGTTGAGTGTGCGATTGTTTAATCTTGAGCGCGGTATCGAAGCAAATGTTTCAGCGGCAAATTTGGGTCTTCGATTTCGTGGTTCAGATTTAAGTGATGACCACATTGTTTTGTCAGCAACTTTGCGTCTGGTGTGGGGCGACAGAGCCGAAGGAGAAACACGCTTGGCTGAAATTGTCACGTGGCGAAGAGAGCACCAGCCTGGCGGACAAAATGCGGGTTCTATTTTTGTCAACCCGGTAAGTGGTGCATCAACCGCAGGTGCATTGATCGACAATTTGGGTCTGCGCAATTATCGAATCGGTACCGCAGTCGTTTCTGACAAGCACGCCAACTTTATTCAAGCCGATGAAGCAGGCAACGCCGACGATGTCGTCGAGTTGATGACTTTTATTCGACAACGGGTTTTTGAGGCTCATGGCATGGATCTTCGAAGCGAGATTCGTCTGGTCGGTTTCCCGTCGGTGGTCGCGCATGAAGCGGGTGCTCAAGTCGAACCAAAAAATACGCGTAGCACCAATCTTGAATCGGCTTTTGGGTCGACGAACAACACCGACTTGTCGATACCAATGCCGACATTTGCCGAGCAACTTTCGGATGAAGTTTTGGCAGAACTCAAGGACGCGTTCGAGGGTGACGCCACACCCACGGCGAATTTGCGGGTGGTGCAGCCAGCCGATTCGATCTCGGTCTCAGAAGAGTTGCCAAAAGATGTGACGAATGGTTCATTGACGCTTAAGACGAACAACGGCCGCATCGTCATTGTCGACGAAGATCTGCGATTGCCAATTGACTCTGACCACCCGATTGACGAGCAGACAAGTTCGGTGCATGTTGCGCCGTCTTCTGACCCAAGCAACGTGATCAGCGATTCACGTTTCAGAACTCGTCGGCGTAAGGTCGCGAAAAATCTGGCCCTGAATCGTTTTCGACTTCTGGTCGGGTTTTTCTCGGTGCTTGGTGTTGTGGCGTTGGTGCTAGCGGTTTTGGCATCACCGATCATTGGTGTGCGCGAGATTCAAATCGAGGGCGCTCGTTATATGAGCGCCGATTTGCTCGTAGCCGTAGAAAAATCTCTGGACGGCAAGTCAATTCTCACCGTTGATACCAACTCTGCCGAACGACGACTTGAAGGAGATCCTTGGGTTGAATCGGTGCGCATCCGGCAGTTTTTTCCCTCGCGTCTCGTCATCGAAATAGTCGAGCGAAAGCCGGTCGCGTTTTACATTGGTGTTGATAATCGGTCACGTGTCGTGGATGCACAGGGTCGAGTGTTGGCCGTTGAGACTGGGCAACCCACTGCCTATCTGCAAATCACCGGAGTAGGGCCGAATCTTGCACCCGGTTCAAGTGCCGGCAGCGTCTATAAAGCAGCGGCACAATTGGCTGGAGGATTTCCCGAAGAACTAAGTGGCCGTGTATTGAATGTCGGTGTGGGTGGGCCGAACCAACTTGTGATGACTTTGCGCAGTGGAACCTTGATCAACTTTGGCCCGCCTTCAGACCTACAAAACAAACTCATTTCGCTGGTGGTGCTGTTGCGTCGTCAAGACCCCAAACAAATTATTTCCATTGACCTAACTGACCCGCAGACACCAACCGTAAAGTCCAAGTAGAGACTTTTCTTGACTTGCCTGAACGTCCCGATGATGTTTGGTGTGACCAAGTCGATGTGGCAGACTAAATCCACTTACAAATAGCGGGGGTTATCTTCAATGGTCGGTCAGCCACAAAACTATCTTGCAGTTATCAAGGTCATCGGCATCGGGGGCGGCGGAGTAAATGCAATCAATCGGATGATGGAGTCGGGTATGCGTGGCGTCGAGTTCATCGCGATCAACACGGATGCTCAAGCGCTGTTGCTCAGCGATGCGAGTGTGAAGATCGACATCGGTCGCGAACTAACGCGCGGACTCGGCGCTGGCGCTGATCCAGAAGTTGGTCGAGAAGCCGCCGAACAACATCGTGATGAAATTCAAGAAGTTGTCGCCGGCGCCGACATGGTGTTCATCGCCGCCGGAGAAGGTGGCGGCACCGGTACAGGAGCCGCTCCTGTCGTTGCTGAAATTGCCAAAGCTGAAGGCGCATTGACGGTAGCGATTGTTACTCGTCCATTCGCATTCGAGGGTCGGAAACGCTCGGTGCAGGCAGATGCCGGCATTGCCGTACTCAAAGAAAAAGTTGACACCTTGGTTGTAATTCCCAACGAGCGTCTGCTTGCAATCTCGACGGACAAAACCACGATCTTGGATGCGTTCAAAAAAGCCGATGAGGTTTTGGTGCAAGGCGTCGCAGGTATCACTGGTTTGATCACCACACCTGGTCTGATCAACACCGACTTCGCTGACGTGAAAACCGTTTTGGCAAATGCAGGAACTGCGTTGATGGGTACGGGCGCGGCAAGTGGTGACAACCGCGCGGTGTTGGCGGCCAACGCCGCAATCAACTCGCCGCTTCTTGAAGCCTCGCTTGAAGGAGCGCGTGGCATCGTCGTGAACATCACCGGCCCGTCGAATATTGGTCTGTTCGAAGTGACTAGCGCAATGGAAATCGTGCGCGGGGTCGCACACCAAGATGCAAATATCATCCATGGCTTGGTAATCGACGACGACGTGAACGACGAAGTTCGAGTCACGGTTGTTGCTGCAGGTTTTGAACGGTGGGACAGCGCCGCGCAACGCTCCGCGACTCGCGGTGACGGTCGCAATACCGCCACGTCCGGAACGGTTCGCCCTGAAGCCAAGGGTGGTCGATTGAAAGATTTGTTTAGCGGCACATCTGATCCACTTAGTGGTGCAGATGATGACGACGATCTTCCATCGTTTCTGAAATAAAGTCGGCATGTCGGTGACGACATGACACCAGATGACATCTCGTTAGTTGCGTCTCGGGTTGCGCTTGTTCGCAAACGCATCGCCAACGCGGGCGGTCAAAATGTCAAATTGATCGCGGTCACCAAAACCTTTGACGTCAGTGCATTGATCGCAGCGTTTGACGCCGGGTGCGATGGCGTCGGTGAAAACTATGCGCAAGAACTTGTCGCCAAAGCGCAACTCGTGCCTGGTGACAAGCGTCTGCCAGTTCATTTCATTGGTCGCCTGCAGTCGAACAAAGTAAAAATGCTCGCTGGTGTCGTGGATCTTTGGCAGAGCGTGGATCGCCGAGAGTTGATCCTTGAGATCGCCAAGCGATGTGCGGGCGCGACGACTGCGCATCGATCGATTATGTTGCAAGTCAATTCAACCAATGAGCCGGACAAGGGTGGTTGTCAACCCAGCGAAGTCGAGACTTTGTTGAGTTTGGCCGTCAACAACAATTTGGATGTGTTGGGTCTAATGACTGTTGGGCCAACCGAAAGTCAGCCCGAACAGGCTCGCCAGAGTTTTCGTCTGGTGCGCAAACTCGCCGATCAATTGGGTCTTGCGCAATGCAGTATGGGCATGACCGGTGACCTTGAAGTCGCGGTTGAAGAGGGGGCGACGATGATCCGTGTCGGGTCGGCGTTGTTTGGTGCTCGGGGCTGATTCGACACTGATTCGACGCTGGTTAGATGCTGGTTTGATGTTGGTTTGATATTGCAGGGAGCAAGATAGTCCGTAGTTGTTGCCGAAATCTGAACTATCCTTGCGATATGTCAATGTTCCGTCGCGCAATGGACTACCTCGGTTTGGGGCCGGATGAGGCCTACGACGATTACGACGAATCCGTCGCAGTCGAACGTGATCGGCGAATGCCGGGTCGTGGTCGTCAAAGAGATGTCTATGACGAGCCAGAAGATGATTACGACGAATATGGCGCAGACGATCGTCGCTCGGTCGGTATGCGCACGCAACAAGCCCAACATGATTCGGGTGTTACGGTTCGCCCTGCGGTGGGTCGACGTGGTGAAGCAGTTGCTCGTCCTGTGCTGCCGGCAGCAGATCCTGTGACGATTCGTCCGACAAGTTACGAGGACGCAAAAGAGATCGCCGATCGATTCAAAGAAGGCAATCCGGTGATCATCAATGTGCAGTCGACCGACCGCGAGACGATGCGTCGAATAATCGATTTTGCGAGCGGTGTTTGTTATGCGAACAACGGCACCATGGAGAAAATGAGTAATGGTGTTTTCATGATGAAGCCGTTTGGCGCACGCATCACGCGCGGCTAGCGCAGATTGGGCACCAAAAATGACAGGTCTTCTTTGCAGTATCGTTCAAATTTTCATTTATATGATCATCGTTCGGGTGGTGTTGTCGTGGTTTCCTTCCACAAGCGGGGGTGTTGTCGCCCAGGTTTCCTACTTTGTCGGTCGGTTCACCGAACCCGTTTTAGAGTGGGTGCGTCGAATCATGCCACGTACGGGAATGCTTGACCTCTCGCCATTGATCGTCCTGCTTTTCCTGCAGATTGTCGTGCAGCGCATGATCTTGAAGTGTTAGATCACTCGTGTCTTACCCGCAGGTAGAACCACAACCAAATTTTCCGGCTGTTGAGAATCAGGTTCTCGAATATTGGAAGACCGACGAAACCTTTGCCGCGTCAATTGAGATGCGCGACGCCGGCGAAAAAGGCGACAACGAGTTCGTTTTTTATGACGGTCCACCGTTTGCCAACGGTCTGCCGCATTATGGTCACTTACTGACTGGTTTCGTCAAGGACGCGGTACCGCGCTATCGCACCATGCGTGGTCATCGCGTGGAGCGTCGTTTCGGTTGGGACTGTCATGGTCTACCAGCCGAGGCTGAAGCCGAACGCCAACTTGGTATTTCTGGCCGACAAGCCGTCACCGATTTTGGGATCGACAAATTCAACGAATACTGCCGCACTTCGGTTTTGCAATACACCAGCGACTGGGAACGTTATGTGACTCGCCAGGCGAGATGGGTCGACTTTGAAAACGATTACAAGACGCTCGACACCTCTTATATGGAGAGCGTGATGTGGGCGTTCAAAACACTTTGGGACAAGGGTCTAATTTACGAAGGCTTCAGGGTGCTGCCTTACTCATGGGCGCTCGAGACTCCGCTGTCAAATACCGAGACCCGAATGGATGATGCGTACAAGCAGGTACAAGACCCGGCGTTGACCGTGGGCTTCGAACTTTTAACGGGCGAAATTATTTTGGCGTGGACGACAACCCCCTGGACGTTGCCATCCAACTTGGCTCTCGCCGTCGCGCCAGACGTCTCGTATGCGGTTATCGAACACGAAGGTCGCAAGCTGATAATCGCCAGTGAGCGCCTTGTCGCCTATGAGCGTGAGTTCGTCGAGCCAAAAATTCTTGAAACGATTTTAGGTTCGCAATTAGTTGGTCGACGATACAAACCGCTGTTCGATTATTTTGCCGACCAACCCAACGCATTTCGGATTGTCGCCGGAGATTTTGTAACCACCCAAGAAGGCACGGGCGTGGTGCACATGGCGCCAGGTTTTGGCGAAGATGACCAACGAGTGTGTCAAGAAGAAGGCATCGAATTGGTGGTACCGGTTGATTCTCGCGGATGTTTCACGAGCGAAGTCGCGGACTTTGCAGGTCAGTTGGTTTTTGACGCCAACCCCGCGATTATCCGCGTGCTTAAAGATCGCGGTGTCGTGTTTCGTCATGAGACTTACGATCACGCTTATCCGCATTGTTGGCGCACTGGAAAGCCACTCATATATATAGCTGTCGGTTCGTGGTTCGTCAAGGTCACGGCAATTCGCGATCGCATGGTTGAACTCAACGAGCAAGTG
>CAMDEC010000025.1 GCA_945893395.1 Bifidobacterium breve | reverse complement strand
GGGTTTACAAGCGTCGTAAACCGC
Organism: Bifidobacterium breve; assembly: GCA_945893395.1. GTDB lineage: Bacteria > Actinomycetota > Acidimicrobiia > Acidimicrobiales > Ilumatobacteraceae > BACL27. The sequence goes on along the minus strand of CAMDEC010000025.1, from coordinate 21,445 downwards.
GCTATTTCTTCGCCACCGCGATATTTGACCGCGCCGATTTCGGTAATTGCGTCAAACTCGTTTCTGCCACCAGTTGTTTCAAGGTCGACTACACAAAACTCGACATCTCGCAACGCGACACTTGTGTCTTCGACCACAACCGACCCTTGATCCATAGCCAAAGACTACATTTAGGGTCTCATGGCAAGAGCGCTCGAAACAGTCTGGGTCTTTGGCGACCAACTCAATCGCAAAATCGGCGCGCTCGCTACGGCCAAACCCGAAACCCACCGCATCTTGATTATTGAGTCGGCGGGCAAAATCGCCTCGCGACGGTGGCATGTTCAACGTGCGCACTTTTTAGTCACATCGATGCGCCGTTTCGCACTTGAACTCGAACAAGCTGGCTTCAAAGTCGACTATCGCAAAAGCGCGACAATGCGCAAAGGCTTCAAAGAGCATGTTGCAAAATTCTCACCGTCGCAAATATCTGTAACCGAACCAAACAGCTACACAGCCCGTCAACTCGTCGCGTCACTAAAAGTACAGACCGTCAAATCAAATCAATTTCTCTGTCACCCTGACGACTACGCAAAGTTCGCCGGCGACAAGAAGTCAATCAAAATGGAAGACTTCTACCGCTGGCAACGAAAACGCCATGACGTTTTAATGGATGGCAAGAATGGCGATCAACCAGTCGGCGGTAAATGGAACTTCGACGAAGAGAATCGTGAACCACCACCCAAATCTGGTCACGACCGCTGGCCAAAACCAAAGCAGCACAAACTCGACAAAATCGACCAGCAAGTTCTCGATGACTTACCGAGTTCGGTGTTCGGCAAAAAGCCTGATGGCTTGTGGGCGACATCGCGAGCCGATGCACTCGTTCGACTCAAATATTTTGTCAAAGAGCTTCTGCCGACCTTCGGTGAGCACGAAGATGCAATGCTCGAATCAAATTGGCATCTCGCCCATTCGCTACTCTCGCCTTATCTCAACAACGGTTTGTTGCTCGCCCAAGAAGTCGTCGACGCGGCAGCCGATGCGTTCGCCAAGGGCAACGTACCGATCAATAGCGCCGAGGGTTTCATCCGTCAAATTCTCGGCTGGCGCGAATACATCTGGAACTGTTATTGGCGCTGGATGCCCGAATACGCAGAACGCAATCATCTGCAGGCGCATCGACCTCTGCCGCCACTGTTCACAAATCCGAAGAAAACAAAAATGAAGTGTGTCTCGACCATTCTCAACGGCGTCAACGAACGCGCCTACTCGCACCACATCGAACGCCTGATGGTGCTCGGCAATTTCGCCCTGATCTCGGGTACCGATCCACAACAATTCACCAAATGGATGTGGAACAGTTACATCGACGCCCACGAATGGGTGATGGTGCCGAACGTGCTCGGCATGTCGCTATATGCCGACGGCGGTCAGCTTGCTACGAAGCCTTACGCGAGTGGCGGCGCTTACATCGATCGCATGAGCAATCACTGCAAAGGTTGTCACTATGACCGCAAAAAGCGCACAGGTGACGATGCGTGCCCGTTCACAGTTTTATATTGGGATTTTTTCTTGCGCCACGAAAAAGCTTTCGTAAAAAATCCGCGCGTCGCCCGATCGGTGCGCGCCGCTCAACAACTTTCAGATGTTGTCGAACTCAAAAAAACTGCGAAAAAGATTCTGCAACGCCTTGACGACGGTGAGGCCTAAACGAATTAGCCAAAGGCGCGCACAGCACGCACGCGAAACGGCGTCGGCGGTGTTCTGTTGCCGTCCAAAGTTTGTACCCGATCAAATTGCTGACCGTCCATGAAATATTGCGTCCACGCGGTCGAGTTGTTGTAGTCAGTCGATGTCCAGTAGTAACCCTTGTTAAAGCCACCGACCGGTGTGTCGTTGCCCGCAACACGATTTTGCGCGAGACGATTGAACGCAATGTCGAGTTCATCCTTGGATGGCAAAAACCAATCATCTTTGCCGCCACAGACAGAATCAGAAGCGAATTTTGCCGCGTATGGTTTTGTGTCGGTGCCCAGTGCAAGGGTGATAACCCCCGTATTGATCTTGCCCATGCCAAGTCGCTTTGCTTCAATCCGCATCTTGGCGGCACTCCGAGCAGCAGACCACGTGTAAACAGTCTTCTTATTGCCGGCAGGTCGCCATGGCAAACGCTCACCTTCACACGACTGCGGCGCAATTTCTAAATAGCGTCCCCACGATTCAGTTTTGCCTGCGTCGTAAAACACGATTCCGCCGCCCGGCCCAATGTCGCCAACCTTGCAAAGCATGTTTACGCCACCATTGCTGCACTGCAAATTTTTCGTCGTCGTTCGTACCATCAAATCAATCTCGCCCTGCGTTTTGCTAGTCGCCGGCAAAGCCCGCACACCAATTACGTGAAAATCAGTCGATTTAAAATTTGAGCCAACATGCACAGGGCTCTTCAAAAAATCTTTATTGCCTTTCAACCCACGAATAATGCCATTGGCGTCCGTGAACTGTGTGCCATCTTGAAACAGTTGATACCAAACGAACGTCACACTCGCCTCTGACGATGTCCACATCGGCGCTGCGCCATACTTCAAACGCTTGTTGCGAGAAATCTTCCAATAGTTGTAAAGCGCGTCGAGTTCATCTTTCGACGGTAAGAAAAACTCGGCACCGCCAGCCACGAAATATGACTGCTGTCGCGAATACACAGAACCGCTGTCCTGCAACATGATCTGGCTGTTGGCTTTACCCATTCCAATTTCTTTATTCGCCACTCGCGGATTACCAACCGCGCTTCCCCACGGCCCCGCAGCCGGCACCGAGGTCGTCTTGGCTTCGAGAAAGCGTCCCCACCACTGCATCGAACCGGCGTCGTAAAAAACAATGCCGCCACCTGGGCCGACCGAACCCACGCGACAACCAGTGCCGTCAATCGAACACGGCGCAACACTTGCGTTCGCAATATCGGTCGTGTTAAGCCCATTTGAAAACGGCAAAACGACAGGCAACACAATTGCAATCAACAACGCGATTCGTCGAAGCACCATCATGGCTCAGTCTTAAGGTTAAGCGAATGCCTCAGTCGGCAGGTCACGCTCACCTGCGATAACGGCTGCAACAATTCGCGCCGCGACCGCATCAGGGGTCAGACCAACAGGCATCTTTGGCGCGACACCAGCAATCGCTCGTGACGCTAAACCTGTTTCGGTGTGCGGTGGTCGAGCGTCGATCACATCAATTTGACGACGACGCAATTCACGCGCAACCGCCGACATCGCCGCCCATGCTGCAGCTTTCGACGCACTATACGCAGCCATACCCGCAACAGGTTGAGTCGCCACCACACCTGAGATATTCACAAAAAATCCGCCGTCAGTAATTTGCGCCGCGCTTTCGCGCAACATCACAATCGGTGCAATCGCATTCACCGCGAACAAGCGTGCCAGCGTGGCATCATCGACTTCACCAATGCCACCAAACGCAACAACTCCTGACGCATTCACCACGCCGTCGATCGGCGCAACAGATGCAACAGATGCAAACGCCGTCTGCAACGCCACCGTGTCAGTCACGTCGGCTAGTGCATATTGAAATACGCTCGCACCGTCAAGTCGTGTGTGATCACGTACGATCGCCGACACTTTTGCACCCGCAGCAGCAAGGTGCGCCGCAATCCGCGCACCCAGCACACCGGCAGCACCGACAACAACGACATGTTTGCCGCCAAGATCGCGCGCCATCGTATTACCGCGCAGACTTTCGCAAAATCTCGGCTACAAACTGCTCGGGCGACGCACCGCACGTCTCAATCTCGCTCGCGCTCATAAATATTGACACTTTGCCGTCATCACCGCGCATCACCACAGCCGGATATTTGCCATCAATGCACGCCCGCACATCGTCTGGCTGGTCATTGCGATGAAATGTTTCGAACTCGACATCAAAATTACTTTCAAGTCGGCTCTGACACTCGAGCCACTGCGCCTTTTCACGAAACAACGCATGTGTAATGTCGCACAAACTGCAATGCCGCACACCAAACCGCGCACCAATCCAATAAGAAAACTCACCCCACAAAGTCGCATCAGCGTCGTAAACACCAATTAATTTGATCATGCTTAAAAACTAACAGCCAAATAAAAAACGGGGTGCCAAGTCTTTCGACCCGACACCCCGCTCTTAAAACCGATTTACAGTTTTGCGAGGTCTACTGTTGGCGGCACGATTACGGCGTCAATCACATGAATCACACCGTTGCTTGTTGCAACGTCTGCGGTTGTCACGTTTGCGTCGTTCACCTTCACACCGTAAGCGGTGTCAAGAGTTACTGTCGAACCTTCAACTGTCGGCACGTCGCCGGCCATGATGTCTGCCGCCATTACTTTTCCGGCAACAACGTGGTATGTCAAAATTGCGACAAGCACATCTTTGTTTTCTGGCAACAACAACTTGTCGAGCAAGCCTGCTGGCAATGCTGCAAACGCTTCATCTGTCGGCGCGAACACCGTGAATGGGCCTTCACCTTGCAATGTCTCAACCAAGCCACCAGCGGTCAATGCAGCAACAAGTGTGCTGAAACCATCTGTCGAACTTGCAACGGCAACAATGTCGCCTGCTTCTGTCATCTCAGTTGCTTCAGCCACTGTCTCTTCGACGACTGCGTCTTCGCTTGAGCTGTCGCTACCGCATGCTGAGAGCATGACGAGCGCGACCGCAATTCCTGCAATTGCTTTCTTCATTTTCGATTTGTCCTTTTTGTTTGGGGGATTACTAGCCCCTTAAACATAAAGCACGCACAACAACTGCGGCGTCGTATTCACCAAAAATTCATGGTGACATACGACTCAGATCGAGAGTCGCTTCGCAGCATTAACCGCTATTTTTTTTAAATGTCTTAACCTGTTCTGACGCTTCAGCAAACCCTTTCGCTGCGAGCGCCGCAGCAATGTCGGCCTTCACTGCCGCCACAACTTTGTGTGTGCCGTTGCAATTCTTTTGCTCGTCGGTCGAATATCCGCATCCGCATGTTCCCATTTTGTTGCCTTTCACTAATTGTTGGTTTGTAACCAACAATGCTATGCCGCATCATTGACAAGTAATGTCTAAATATGTCACAGACAAAAAGGGTGCCGAAAATCAAAAATGGTTTCGCCCCGAAAATTTGTGCAAATTGCGGTAAGCCTTTTGAGTGGCGAAAAAAGTGGGCCCGCGACTGGCAAAATGTTCGCTATTGCAGCGACCGCTGCCGCCAAAACTCATAACCTGGCGCCTAAACCACCTCGACACGAGGAGAAGGGGCCACGCTAACTACGCTCGTCGCAGGGGAAAAACATTGGGGAAATCATGAGCGACAAGCCAAATCTCAAACACAACTACGGCGTGATCGACAAAGAATACGGAGTCTTCCTCGCTACCCGCCCCGAATCCGAAGATGGTCCTATATATATGGTCAACCTGATGAAGTATCACGAGGTCGCCCAATACTCCGAAGACACGTCTTCAAGCTCGAAGCCGATCTCGGGTCGCGAAGCCGACGACCGCTACAACCCCTCGCCCATTCTTTCGCGCATCGGCGCCACGATCGTTTTCGCGGGTGACGTTGTCGGCAACGCAGACGGTCCAGAAGATTGGGATCGAATTGCGATCGTGCGCTATCCCACCCGCAAATCTTTTATCGATATGCAGTCGCGCAAAGACTTCGGTGAAAAACACGTCCATAAAGCCGCTGGCATGAAGCGCACGATCATCGTGTGTTGTCGCCCTGAAGATCTTTCGCTCGACACTCGCGAACGACCAAAGCCGAGTGACGGTCAGTTCTTAACAATGGTCGTGCGCCGTAACACAGATCGCCAAACTGCGTTCACTGCGATACCGAACGCAACAAACTTGTCGGCCGAAGGCACGATCATCGGCGACGGCCGCAAATGGGACACCGTACAGTTCGCCAATGCGACGTCACCAGACGACTACAAAAAAATCGTTGCCAGTCTTGCACCGCAAGTCGCATCGGGCGATGCATATGTCATCGGCATTCGCGCCTCACTAAACGCAATCACCCAGCAATAATCCGCGCTGCGTGCCGCACCAGCCCGCCGTGTTACCCGCGACCCCACTTAACTTTGTTCCACCCGCGTTCGTGAAAATAATATAAAAAAGTTTTCGTAATCACTTCGAGACTGGCAATCGCACCAGCAGTGACCGGCTCTTTGGTGATCAGCCACGACAACACAAAAGTGTCAGCCGTGCCAATGGTGCGCCAGGTCACTGCCTTGACAATCGACCTGCGCTTGGCTGTATTCACCATTTTAAGCCCCCTTTAAAGTGCCAATTTTTCTTTAGTTGCAATTGAACGACTAAATATAGTGCGAGAATACGGTATGAAAAAATTTGCGATTCTCTCTCTCGTGCTCTTTGGCTTGATACCAGCATCAGTGGCTAAAGCACACGACCCGATCATCCTCACTTCAAACCAAAGTACACCCAGCGATGGTCCACTGTTGCCCGACGGCACGATTTCGTTCGCACTTTACGGCTTGCTCGAATCACCTGGCGACACGCGCGGGTTTCGCGTCAACTTCAACGAGGGCGACTCGCTCTATCTCTCAATTCTGATCCCCGATCTTGCGCCAGAGAACCAACTCGACGAAGCATCACTGCCATTTCTCGAAATCACTGACCCCCGTGGCACAAAAACAAAACTTTCGGTGAGCGAAAAAATCTCGTTTGCCGAGCCGTTCACGGGCACGAACTATGTTCGACTCACCGAACTCACAGCAGTCGCCATCACTGGCACCTACTCGGTCGTGATCACCGGCAATTCACCGAGTCGTTTTACTGTCTCTGTCGGTCAAAAAGAAATGTTCGGCACTCCAGTTGAGAATGTGCCGAATCGTGATCTCGGCGTCGGGGGCGTCATGAGTTGGTATGAAAACTCACCGACGCTCACGGCTGAAACACAGTCACCTGAGACGCAATCAACCATGCCCGAAGTTATGGAACCAGCCGAAGACTCCGAAGACAATCAGTCGTCGGTTATGGTCCCGATTTTGATCGCGGCGATCATTGCCGTCACAATCACCGTCGCAATCACCGTCACAGTTTCGAAAAAACGAAACAAAATCAGCAGTAACTAGCGCGTTTTTATTTACGGATTCTCCGTGCCGTCAGGCATCATCGCTCCCGCGATTATTACGGTTGCCAGGTAATTCGGCCCTCGCCACCTGACTTATAACGAGCATCTGACGCAGGAATTGTGGGCAGACCATCAGCACCCTTTGGAAAACTCAAGAGATAGCGGTACAGCGCTTCCTCATATGAATATCCCAGCACCTTTGACTTTGTCGACCCAAATGTTGGAAAGTTGTCGCCACCTGCCGCCGTGAACGAGTTTGTAATCACGTCAACTGCTGGTGCACCGCCAACCACCGCGCCATTGTCAACCAGTTTGGTTCCATCTGTAAGTGTCAACGAAACCACGCGTGATCCGGCAGTAGTTACACTTCCGTACTGCAATCCAGAAGGAGGATTGCCCACAACCTGAGCCGTGTTGCTGCGCTTGCAAGTAACTTTCAAGCCGGCGATCTGCAGAAACTGTCCACCGCCACTCGTACCACTCGCGCATGAACGCTCGAAAACTTCTTTCAACTGCGTCGCGCTCATGTCAGTAAACAGAGAAAAACGATTATCGAAAGGCAACAGGTCAAACGTGTTGCCACGCGAGATAGTGCCTGGTGCAGAGCCCGATATCGGCAAGAGATCGCCAGAATTCTGTCGAACACCACCACCGTTTTGCACTGCCACCACGGGGTTGCTCGCGCTACGTGCAGTTAGACCCTCTTTGCTTGCGACCTGATCATAAAGATAGACAAACGAGTCGGCCACAAGATTGCCGCCATTGGTCTCAACTGTACGCACGCCTGGGGCGGTCGCACTGCCACGCGCCGCATTGAAAAGAATTTCAGTCTTGGCGAACGGCGTGCTTAATCCCGCGAGACAACCGTTCAGCGACGCAATCACCGTGCTCTGCAAGTCGTAATCTGACAACACAGAATCGGTTAAGCCGAGTGCTGTTGCTTCACTTGAATTTGGAATCACCCGACGCGGATACGAAGTTGCCTGCACAACTTCGGTGACATTGCCTTTTTTATCAAAGCGAATATCGACGCGACCAAGATACTTATAGTTGCCACTCGTAGTGACAACTGGAACAACTTTTCCTGCTGCATCCTTAACATTTGTTGGATAAGTGCCGACTGGCGTCGACTCACCTGGCAACAATTCAACCGAGTTCGCAATGTAGTCGCTCTGCAGCAATTCGTCACCGCCACCGCCTACTGCGACATCGACGCCGCGCAACTTGGCAACGAGTGCTTTGTCATTGTTGAGGTCTTGCAAGTGACTCACCAAAATAATTTTGTTGATACCCATCTTTTCTAATGCGTTGATCTGCTTCTGCAAACGCGCAGCTACAGCGTCAATAGTCGCAGTCAGTAAACGACTATTACCCGGCGAAGAGATAGTCGGCAAAAGTGGAGTAACCGCGGTGACTACGCCGATCTTGGCACCAGTTTTCGAATCGGTATAGACCATCCACTGTGAAATGTTCTTGCCTGGCGCAGCCAAATTGCTCGTCTGTCCGATAGGCCCAATCAGGTCGCTGAGATTAGTTTCTTTATTAAAGTTCATGTTTCCACTCAGCACTGGAAGCGTCGGCTTGCCATTCTTGGCGAATGCTCTGAGGTAGCGCGACAGGAAACTAGGGCTGTAATCAAATTCATGATTGCCAAGTACGAGAGCGTCATAGCCCACAACGCGCAGGGCTAGCGCATCAAGCGGCTTGACTTTTGAATTTGCGTTGGCTGGTTGACTACAGATCAAAGATTTACTGGCAAGAAACGAGTCACCGGCGTAAACCCCGAAGACTGCATTGCCAGCGGCTCGTGCTGCAGCCGACTCGCGCTCGTAAACGGCTTTGAATGCCGCGATGCCACCGTATTTGTAAGTAGTGGTGCCCGATTTAAGTGTCGAGGTATCGAGCGATGATTCACCATCATTGTTGTGCAACAGTGTGAGCGTCACCGCCTTATTGTCGGTATCGCTGGCTGACGCCACGGGTGCGATAAGTGTTGCCGCGAGTGCCGCGAGTGCAGTTGTTAGTGCAACGACATTGCGCTTTGTGGATGTAGTCATTTTGATCCCTTTCGTAAATAGCGATTTTCGGTGAAGTCCCGACAATAACACGCTCAGGACAGGCACAAAATATGTCCGCGAAACAGTCGACATGAAGCACACCATGCCTCTAGTGCTACGGTGTGTTTGTGAAGAAGTGCTGTCGAATTCACCTGGACTTATTGACATGACCGACACAGTTGAGAATAAATCGGCACCCGAGACAATCAGCCGTGTGGTCGTCCGTTTCGCCGGTGACTCCGGTGACGGAATGCAACTCACCGGCGACAGGTTTACTAGTGCCAGTGCAATGTTCGGCAATGATCTGTCGACATTTCCTGACTTTCCGGCCGAGATCCGAGCACCAGCCGGCACGGTCAACGGAGTATCAAGTTTTCAGGTGCAAATCTCCGAGCATGACATCACCACGCCGGGCGATAACTCAAACGTTCTCGTGGTGATGAACCCCGCGGCGTTGATGGCAGATATCGATCGACTTGAACAAGGTGGTCTGCTAATAGTCAACCGCGACAATTTTGTCGAGCGAGATCTGCTTAAGGTGGGCTATGAAACCAACCCGCTCGAAGACGGTTCACTCGCCAACTATCGTGTCGTCGAAGTGCCGATGACCACGTTGACGATTCAGGCGACGGCATCGCTTGGCGTCAAGCCGCGCATGGCAGAACGATCGAAAAACTTTTTCGCGCTCGGAATGATCTCGTGGCTGTACTCTCGCCCAAGAGAGTCGACGCTTGATTGGATCAAGTCACGCTTCAAAGATGAGGATGTGCGCAACGTCAACACCGCGGCATTCAACGCCGGGTTTCACTTCGGCGAGACCACCGAATTGTTTGATCACCCATTTCAAGTTTTGCCGGCACACATGCCTGCAGGTGAATACACCAACATCACCGGCAACATGGCGCTGGCTTGGGGTCTGGTGGCTGCGGGACAACTCGCAAAGCTTCCCGTGTTTCTTGGCAGTTACCCGATCACGCCGGCTTCGGATATTTTGCATGAACTTTCCAAAAACAAAAATTTTGCTGTGCGTACAGTACAAGCAGAGGATGAAATCGCTGCGGCGGGAATGGCGCTTGGTGCGGCATTCGCTGGTCACCTCGGAGTCACGGCCACGAGTGGTCCTGGGCTAGCACTAAAAAGTGAGACTCTCAGTCTTGCGGTGTCGCTCGAACTACCGATGTTGTTAATCGATATTCAACGCGGTGGCCCATCCACAGGACTGCCCACTAAGACCGAAGCAGCCGACCTCAACATTGCGATGTTCGGTCGTCATGCCGAAGCCCCGCTACCAATCGTCGCCGCATACAGCCCGCATCATTGCTTTGACGCGATAATCGAGGCTGCGCGGATCGCTTTAAAATATCGCACTCCGGTAATTTTTCTTTCTGATGGCTACATCGCCAACGGTTCTGAGCCGTGGAAGTTGCCAGACGTGGCGTCATTACCAGACATTTCGGTTGATTTTCAAACCGAATTCAATCATGTGGCCAAAGATGGCTCCAATGTCTATTGGCCATATCTTCGCGATCCAAAAACGCTCGCTCGCCCGTGGGCAATTCCTGGAACACCCGGGTTGATGCATCGTGTCGGTGGTCTAGAAAAGCAAGACGGCACCGGTGATATTGACTACACACCGATCAACCACGAAAAAATGGTGCGATTGCGTGCCGCCAAGATTGCCGGCATCGCATCTGATATTCCACTCGCCGAAATTGTTGGTGATGCTGATGCTGATGTTTGCATTCTCGGTTGGGGTTCAACTTGGGCGGCCATTGATGCCGCCGTGCAACGCACACGGCGCCGCGGTCACAAGGTTGCATGGATACATCTCATGCATCTCAGTCCGTTGCCGCCAAATCTCGGTGAGTTGTTGCGCGGATTCAAAAAAGTGATCGTGCCAGAACTAAATCTAGGACAACTTTGTCGGATCGTGCGTGCCGAATATTTAGTCGACGCACAAGTCGTCTCAAAAGTGCAAGGTTTGCCGTTCACCTCGACCGAATTAGAAAATGCCATTGGTTCAGCCTTGGGTGTCTTCAACACCAATCAAAACGGAGTTGACCAATGACAGACGCGGCTGTTTCTCTAACCACCAAGAAAGATTGGACAAGCGACCAAGAAGTGCGCTGGTGTCCTGGATGCGGCGACTACGGCATCTTGTTGGCAGTACAGACACTGATGCCCGAACTGGGTGTCAAGCCAGAGAACACGGTTTTCATTTCGGGGATTGGATGTTCGAGTCGCTTCCCTTATTACATGAACACTTACGGGATGCACGGCATTCACGGACGGGCACCAGCATTAGCAACTGGTGTGGCTGTGGCTCGGCCCGATCTTGATGTATGGGTCGTGACTGGCGACGGCGACGCACTTTCAATCGGCGGCAATCATTTGATCCACGCGTTGCGGCGCAATGTCAATCTGACAATTCTGTTGTTTAATAATCGAATCTATGGCTTGACCAAGGGTCAGTACTCGCCCACTTCCGAACTCGGCAAAGTCACCAAGTCGACTCCGATGGGTTCGGTTGATCATCCGTTTAATCCGTTGGCATTGGCGCTGGGCGCCGAGGCGAGTTTCGTCGCCCGCACGCATGACCTCGATCGCAAACACATGATGGATACATTTCGCGCCGCCCACGCCCATCGAGGTTCGTCATTTATCGAAATCTTGCAAAACTGCAACGTGTTCAACGACGGAGCGTTCGACGAGGTCACGAGCCGCCAGAAACGCGAAGAAATGATGATCGACTTGCATCACGGTGAACCGATTCGCTTTGGCAAAGACGGTCATGCAGGTGTAATCATGGGTGACGACGGACAACTGCGAATTGTCGAAGTTGCCGAGGTCGGCGCTGATGCGATCTTGAAACACGACGCCCATCGCAACGACCCAAGTCTTGCTTTTGCCCTGGCGCGATTGTCGAATGGGGATTCGGCAACATCGCAATCAACTTGGTTGCCGACACCATTCGGCGTGTTTCGCGACGTCGTGCGCGCCGATTACTCTTCGATGGTCAGCGCACAATTTACTGAGGCAGTGTCCAAGAAGGGCCCCGGCGACCTGAAAAAATTGCTCAAGTCCGCCGGCACTTGGCAAGTTAACTAATCTTCACCAAGTTTCCTCGACGCCGCGGCCATCAACTATTTCTTCGCCGTGTCCACCATTTCGAAAATTTCTTTACGGATTCTTCGTACCGTCGGGCATCGTGGCACCCGTGAAATCTGCGGTCGTGCGATTCGAGCGCGACAGATCGGCGCCAGTCAAGTTCGCTTCACGCAGATTCGTATTCAACATAAAAGCTCCCGACAGATCGGCGCCCGACAAATCAGCGCGCGACATATCGGCATCAACCAAATCGGCGCGATGCAAGTTGGCAACATTTAAATTCGCCCCACTTAAATTGGCTTGATACAAGTTTGCATCATAAAAGTTTGCCCCCGAAAGATCGGCGCCCGACAAATCGGCACCAGTTAAATCGGCACCCGCGAGATTAATGGCAACCAAATATGCACCCGACAAATCGGCGCCAGCCAAGTTTGCACCCGACAATTCGGCGCCAGCCTCGACAACTATTCCATTAATAGTTCGCGAACCACCACTGGCTTCGCCTTTGCGACCACCTCCATCGCCATCAGCCTTCGCACACGCCGCCAATGCCAGCGCAGCGCACAGCGTCAACCCGACCACAACCCGTCTCATCGCTCGAACCGACTCCAGCGGTGCAAACCAAAATTTGTGTCTTCATGCCAGGCCTCAACCAGTTTCACGGGGTGCTTAAATCGCGAATCAAATTCGGCCTGCAATCGGCGCTGAATCTCTGCCGAGCCGACACGCATCCACGCTTCGAGCGACTCCCACACAAAAACAATGCTCACTCGCCCCGGTCGCGAATCGTCGAGCCGAACTTCTTTCGACAAAAACGGAATCTGCTCGAAGCCAGGCAACTGCGCCTCTCCGAGTGTCAAAATTTTAAGGCGCCTTAGGTTAAGACCGTCGACATTTTGCCACAGAGATAGACAAATCTCGCCCTTGGTATATCGAAAACCCGCCACGCCTAAAAACTACTAGTTTGGTTTACCAGGTTGACAAATGTCTGACGGCACAACATATTCGGCTCCGGGTCTCAATGTCGTTTCGTTAGGTTCGCGCGGGCTTGGCGTCGTTGCTGAACGCACCTTCAAACAAGGCGAAGTCATCGCCATCTGGCGCGGGTCGATCATCACCGAACGCAAAGTAGTTGCGCTTTCAGGGAGTGAACGCAGTCAACTGTTGCAAGTTGACGAAGACGCATTTCTCGTTACACGCCACGCACTTGTCAACGTCGACTACATCAACCACAGTTGCGAGCCAAATTGCGGTTTCACCGACAGCACGACTCTGGTCGCGATGCGAGACATCAAAGCGGGCGAAGCGATCACTTTTGACTATGCGATGAGCGACACGAAAACAATTTTCGCGTTTGATTGTTGGTGCAGCACTTCGAAATGCCGCAAAAAAATAATCGGCAACGACTGGCGACTTCCCGACCTGCAAGAGCGCTACTCGGGCTGGTTCGCCCCGCATGTCGCCCGACTGATCAAGCAATCACAGCGCTAGCACGCATGAAGTGCCGCGAGCAACTCAGCGGCGCGCGTGTCGTCACTCTCTAACTGAAACTCGCGCATCGTGTAAGAAAAACTCGTGAGCAAACTCGGCCACGCCCCATGCGTCGAACCGCCTGCACCGGTGTGTCCGAATGCGTTAGGCGGCGCCCCCAACTGCGACGGGTTCGGGTTAAGTTCAAACCCAACACCAAAACGCAACAACCGCCCCGAGAGCGGGTCATCACCAAGCGACCGCTGCCTGCGAGCGACAGCAATCGTTTCGGGCTTGAGCAGTCGCACACCGTCGAGTTCGCCACCATTAACCAACATCGCGTACAACCGCGCCATCGAAAAAGCGTTTGCCACGCCACCGCCACCAGGCAATTCAATTTTCGCAAAACTGCTCGTGCCGCGCTCAGCCGGAATCATGCCGTAAACATGCTTCAATCGCACATCAGCATTCGGGTCAGACAAAGCCGTGTAGTTATAGTTGCTCGCTCGAGTCGTCTCGGCAATTCGCGGCAAAACCTCATCGCGTGCACCAATATGCAAATCAAGATCTAAAGATCTGGCAATTTCATCGCGCACAAAGTTGCCGATACTTCTTCCGTCTGCTCGGCGAACCAGTTCGCCCGCTATCCATCCAAATGTCATCGCATGATACGAAGGCGCACCAATCGGCACGAACGGCGTCTGCTCAGCGACAAGTTTGGCCATATAGATGGGATCAGATAATTCGGCGACACTAACTTGGCGTTCAAGCCCGGGCACACCAGCAACATGTGCCAAAGCGTCACCGATCAGCACCTCGCCTTTGCCACCAACCGCAAACTCGGGCCACATCGACTCAATCGGTGCCTCAAGATCAATTAACCCGCGTTCAACGCACATCAATACTGCGACCGCGCAAATGCCTTTCGTACCTGAGGCAATCACACACAGCGAGTCGTCGCGCCACGGTGAACCGTCTTTTTGTTGACCACCCCAAAGGTCGACAACTTTCTTGCCCGCAACAAATGCCGCAAAAGATGCACCGGCACTCGCATGCGAATGATGTTTCTCAAAAATTTCACCGACAGATTCATAGCCCGAAGCCACGAACAGACTGCGTGTCACCGCATCGACCTCTCGATACTCGGTGTCGCCAAAATCAAACTCTGTGTATATTGCTGCTGAGGGTTACCGATCACCGACTCTGACGGCCCAACTTCAACAATTCTCCCTTCAGACATCACGGCAACTTCGTCGGCGATGCTACGCACGAGCGGCAAGTTGTGCGTCACAAACAGCATCGCCAGACCAAGTTGTCGACGCAGGTCACTGAGCAAGTCGACAATCGCCGCCTGCACGAGCACATCGAGTGCGCTCGTCACTTCGTCGCAAACCAAAACCTCTGGTTCGCTGACAAGTGCTCGCGCAATCGCAATTCGCTGACGCTCGCCACCCGAAAGTTGATCTGGATATTTGTTGGTATACGAACTCGGCAAACTCACTTTGTCCAATACTTCGAGCACCGACCGTCGTGCATCATGTTTCGACTTGCCGTCAATCAATAGCGGCCGCACAATCGAATCACCAACTGTTCGACGCGGGTTCAACGAACCGTAAGGGTTTTGAAACACGTATTGAATTGCCAGGCGATCCGCAACCGCTCGCTGTCGAGCCATGGTTTTCATCTCACGACCGTTCAATCGAATCGAACCCGTCCATTCGCGATGCAAGCCACCAATTGCGCGCGACACCGTCGTCTTACCCGAACCAGATTCGCCGACTAGCGCAAGACACTCGCCCTTACGAATGGTCAACGACACATCATGCACAACTAAATTTCCCGAGTAGCCCGCACTCACTGCCGACACCTCAATCACTGGTTCGCCGATCTTGCGAGTCGACTCTGATTTTGTCGACGCACCAACACCAGACGACGACTGTTTGGCCTTGATGCAGGCAGCATCATGACGCACGGAGACAGAAACCATCGCTGGAAACTCGACCCGACAGGCATCTTCGGCAAGTTCGCAACGCGGCGCAAAAGCACAGCCAACGGGGCGTTTGCCTGGCGATTGTGCACGACCGGCAAGACCGATGATTGCTTTTTTACCCGCAATGTCAGGTGCGGCCGCGACCAAGTGTCGCGTATACGGGTGGGCGGGGTTCTTAAAGATTTCTGCGACTTCGCCTTGTTCGACGACGCGACCCGCATACATCACCGCAACATCATCAGCCAAGTCGGCGATCACCGCCAGATCGTGCGTGATGTATAGGGCGGCAACACCGTGGTCGCGCGTGAGTTGCCGAATGGTTTTAAGCACATGTTCTTGAGTTGAAACATCCAGACCTGTCGTCGGTTCATCAAGCACGATCACCGAAGGTCGACAAGCAAATGCCATCGCCAGCCCCACTCGTTGTTGTTGACCACCCGACAATTGATGTGGGTAGCGCTCCAAATATTCATCGTCACTTGGTAACAGAACTTCTGCCATCATTTCTTTGATTCGCGCTTTGCGCGCTTCGTCGGAACCTCCAAAATTATGCGCCTCCAAAACTTCACGAAGTTGCAATCCAATCCTCAATGCAGGATTCAACGATGAAGAAGGGTCCTGAGGCACGTAGGACACTAAACGCCCACGTACTTTCCTTTTATCTCCTTCATCGAGATTGAGGATTTCCGTTTCTCCACAAAAGACTTTGCCGCAGTTGATACTCACCCCACGACGTGTATGTCCCAGAACCGCGAGACCGACAGTAGTTTTACCCGATCCTGATTCTCCGACTAAAGCCAAAACTCTGCCTTTTGCAATAGAAATTGAAACTTGGTCAACAATGTCGCAACCAGTTGCTTCGACATCCAATCGAAGGTCAACTATTCGAAGTCCATCACTCACCCTTGCCTCCTCTATCAATTCCCGCCAAAACTCTGGACAACCCATCGCTGCAGAGGCCAGTACCAATTGTCAAAACAGCAATTGCGATCACAGGCAACACAGCACCCCATGGTTGGATGACAATCACCACGCTGTTTTCTTGGATCATTGTCCCCCAGTTAGCTGCTGTTGGATCGGGTGCAAATCCAAGGAATGCAAGCGATGCAATCGTCGCAATGGAATATGTAAATCGCAAACTGACTTCAACTAAGAGCGGTCCAGTCACATTAGGTAAAACTTCTGAAAAGAGAATCCGAATTCTTGATTCACCTAATGCCGTTGCCGCCTGGACGAAGTCGCGTTCAACAACAGAAAGTGCAGCACCTCTGATAATACGACCCACTCTTGGTGTAGTTGAAAGTGCAACCGCCAAAATTGTCAGGGTTGGGCTTGCATCAAACATCGAAACCAAAAGCAGGGCAAGAAGTATTTGCGGAAATGACAAAATCACATCAAAAATTCGCATGATGACTTCGTCAGTTTTCTTCTTCATAATTGCTGCCAACAAGCCAAGAAAAGTTCCCGCAGTTGCCCCAAGCAATGTCGCGCTCAATGACAGCAAAAGAATTGACCGTCCACCAATCAGGAAACGCGACCAAACATCTTGGCCTAGATAATCGGTGCCAAATAGCGCGCCAGGTATATTCAAGGAGTTTGGCATGTCAATAAATTCGGTTTGAGTGTGCGGAGCGATGAGTGGACCGGCAATAGTTAGTCCAATCACCAGAATCATTAGTCCGAGACCAGCTTGTGTGCGCTTTAGGCGCAATGCGGCACGCAATAATCCATCTGGTTTTTCAAATTTTTGAAGCTCAGGTTGTGTATTCACTTCAACGAAGTCCTGAGTCGAGGAGTTGCAATCACTGTTGCAACATCGGCCAGTAAATTCATCAGTACATAAACACCAGCAATCATTAAAGTGAGGAATTGAATCGCGGGGAGATCGCGGGCACGAACCGAATCTGCCAATGCGCTTCCAATGCCAGGAAAATTGAAAAGTCTTTCGACTATCACTGTTCCACCGGCTAAATATGCAAGATTGAGTGCGATCACTTGGAAAACTGGACCAAGAGCGTTAGGTAGTGCATGACGCAGGAGCACCGTGCGCTCAGACATTCCCTTTAATCGAGCCATTTCCACATAGTCGCTCTCCAGCATTTCGATCATCGATGCCCTCATCGTGCGCGATACGTATGGCGTCACAGCCAAAATAAGTGTCAACACGGGTAACACCATTCCTGAAATATCCGACCAAGGTTTCTGACCTGCATCAATTAACGTGATAGCTGGCAAAATTTGGAAAACCGAAGTGGAAAGCAACAAAATCAGCCCAGTTCCCATCACAAATTCTGGGACAGCAGCCAACACAAGCGATGTGGTTGATGAAACTTTGTCGAATGTCTGATCACGACGCAGAGCAGAGAACGCTCCAACAGCTATCGAAATAGGGATAGAAAAAACTGCGCTCACGAGCATCAAGAACAGCGAATTTCCGACTCTAGGGGCTATGTAATCACTGAGCGGCAATTGCGTGACAAATGACTTGCCAATATCGCCCTGCAGAATGTCAAAGAACCATGCGCCAAACTGAGTAACCGCAGGTCTATACAAGCCAAGCTCCTGACGCAACGCATCAAGTGCTTCAGGTGTCGTCTCGCGACCAAGAATTGCTTGAGCGGGATCTGATGGAAATGCTTGTGTGACCAAAAAGATCAGCACGGAGACCGCAAAAATCGTGAGCACTCCTAGCCCAAGCCGCCTAGCAATAAACTTTAGGATTGGCACTAAAACCTCAAAACAATACGAAAAGGGATGCTTCCGACACTACGCGAAAGCATCCCTTTTACGGAAAAACTATTTATCTAACCAGATGTTCTTAAAGTGCATTCCGTAGTAGTCCAAAGGAAGTGCAGAGTTTCGCTTATTTATACCCTTTACTTTGTTTGAATACGAGTCGGCAGCATTCACAAAATACGGAATGATGTAGCCGCCGCGCTCATGCTCTTCTTTTTGCATTTTTGCCACCATGGCCGCCCGCTTCTTAGGGTTCACTTCACCAAGTGCTTTGGCATATAGATCCTTAATATTGCTCCCTGGTTCTGGGAAGTGTGTTTCCGGGTACGAAAAGATCATGCCAGAGAATTGAGGGAAATACGGTTTCGGGTTGTAGTACGTCATGAACGCATTTACGCCAGGGGCCATATATGTGGTATCCCAATATCCACTCGCAACCGTGGTCGCCGTTGCTTTGACGACACCACCTGACGCAGTGTTCACCTGCTCAACGAAGGCTTTAGCCAATCCGCTCAAAGCTGCATCGTCATCAGGAGCCTTGAGATCAAACACGACTGGTTTCGACTTTGAAAAGCCCGCTGCAGAAAGCAGCTCGAGGGCGCCCGTTGCATCTTGTTCCTGCATCGGATACTTATTCGAGTTGTAGTTGGGATCTGCTGGGCTGTAATCATCATTTGCAAGGCGACCGTTACCAGAAAGCACTTGCTTAATCAAATTTTTCCGATTGATAAGCATCTTTAACGCTTGGCGAGTGCGGACATCTTTAAAAGGATCCATGTCAATTACAAGACAGATTGGCGTGATCTTGCCAGCAGAATTTGAATAGACATCAAGTTTCTTATTCTTTTTTAAAGTAGGCAACGTGGCCAATGGAACATTGATCGCGACATCAATTTGCCCACCTTGCAACGCGTTAGTTAACGCTGTGGTGTCCGAAAATGAGAGTACTCGTACTTCGTCCAAATACGGTTTTCCAGAGTCCCAATAGTTTTTATGTCGAACGTGTGTACTTTCAACTCCAGGAGTGAAACTCTTGAGTTTGTATGGTCCAGTACCAATCTGCAACGGGCTCTTCGCGTAGTTTTGGTATCCCACCGGAACCACAGTGCTGGTATAAGTTGCAAGTGTGACCATGAAGTCGGCGTTTGCTTGCAATAGCGTGAGCTTTGCCGTTCGATTGTCAACTTTTGAGACTCCGGCTGGGTTCAGAAATGGCCGAAGTGCTTTCGAATGTTTTTCGGCCGGATTAGACAGTCGTTGCCACGAGTAAACCAAGTCATCAGCAGTCAATGTCTTTCCATCGTGAAACTCGATTCCCTTCTTCAGTCGAATAATCCAATTGATGCCATCTTTTGTTGAGACTTCTTCGGCTAAGCCGTCTTTGTATGTTGGTTTGAAATTCTCGTCGTAGACCATCAATGTTTCAAAACCAACATTGAGCCGTACTATGTCGGGGATTGCGACGATCCAGTGCGCGTCCAACAAGTCTTTGACATCACCAACCACACCGACCTTCAGTGAGCCACCCTTCTTGCCTGGCACCGATGCCGCCAAGGCATTAAGCGAACTCGAAGAAAAAATTCCAGCAGCTAACGCCACCGAACTCGCGCCTTGAATAAAATGACGACGAGATAATCCCGAAGTTTCAATCTCTTGCTGATCCATAAAGCCCCCTAGTAGTTAGTTTCTGTCGTCATTTACTGACGCAATAAACCCAAGAGTAACAGGTAAACAACAGGTAAACAAATCTCAAAACAGCGCTATTTGGCTTTTTTCACAACCGTCCATATTCATACCTATATAAAAGTTCTATATAGGTTCGGCTTGAGAACGAAAACTTTCCAAACCAGCTATCGCGATGAAACTTGTCGGTCGGCTTTAGCCAACCATTGCGGATTCACCTCTACGCCCCAACCCGGCCCCTCGGGTATCTGCACCATTCCATCTTGCACCGCGAACGGGTCACCGAGAAACAAATTTTCCTGCCACGGATAATAATCGCGACCCTCAATCGAGAACTCGAGATATTTTCCCGCATTCGAAATCGCGCCGAGCAAGTGCATCGTGCAAATCGTCACCAACGAAAGATTCGCACTATGCGGTGTTATTGGCAGCCCCGCTGTTTTGCCCATCTCGACAACTTTCAATGTTCGCCACACACCACCTAGATACATGATGTCGGGTTGCAAAATATCTACGGCGTGCATCTCGGCCATTCGTTGCCAAGTCGCGAGATCCCAATCTTGTTCGCCGCCTGTCACATCAATCGACAATGCGTCGGTCACCTGCTTGGTCTCTTCGAGTTCCCAATATTTGCACGGCTCTTCGAAATGCGAAACTCCTTCGGCTTCAAGCAAGGCTCCAACTTCAATCGCACGCTTCGGCGAAAACCCGCTGTTGCCGTCGACTAGTTTTGCAATTCCATCACCCAACGCACGCGCCACAACTGGCACAACTTCTTCGGTGCGACCGGGCCACTCGTCCACATCGTTGCCACATTCGGCACCAACTCGCCACTTGAACGCATCAAAACCAAACTCGTCGCGCAGTCGCACAAATCGTTCGGCTTCTTGTTGCGGTGTGATGTCGCGCTTCATCGACGACGCATATGCGCGCAACTTCTTTGGCGCCCCGCCCAAAAGTTCAACAACCGGCTTGCCCGCAACACGGCCATGCAGATCCCACAGTGCCGTATCTAAACCAGCATTCGCCCGACAACGATAACTGCCCGGAAACTTGTGTTCGCGCGCTTCAATCAAAGTGATCAACGCGCCAATGTCTGCGGCATCTTTGCCCAACGCCCACGGCGCAACTTGCCGATGAAACACCTGCGCTGTGATGTCGGCGTTGTAATTCGACAATTGACCCCACCCGATGTGGCCGTCAGTTGTCGTCACCTTGACAAACGAAACAAACTTGTCGGTGAATGTCTCTAACTTTGCGATTGCCCCATAAATCATCGTGCCCCAACTTTACGCC
>CAMDEC010000024.1 GCA_945893395.1 Bifidobacterium breve | reverse complement strand
GGCTGATCGTTTTGCAATGCAATGATCGTCGGTTGATGCCAAGCGATATCTGCATAAGACAAGCCGTGACCGAACGCAAGTAGTGGTTCGATTTTCTTAGCCGCGAAACCTCGGTAGCCGACATTGCGACGCTCAAGATATTGCTGTGTACCGTTGACCGGCATATAGTTCAGCATCGTCGGCGAATCTGAAAGTTGTTTCGGATAAGTGATCGGCAATCGCCCACCAGGATCACGATCGCCCGAGAGAATATCGGCGACGGCATTTGCCATCTCCATGCCACCAAAAAACGGGATTAAAACTGCGTCGACATCTTCGAGCCACGGCATCGCCACTGGCGAACCAGCATTAATAACGACGATTACGCGCTTGGCAACTTGGCTGATGCGACGCACGAGTTCATCTTGGTCGCCTGGCAATGCAATTGTGTCGCGGTCGCTGCCTTCGGTCTCCCATTCATCGTTTGTGCCGACAACGACGATTGCAACGTCTGCATGCGCAGCGGCATCGACTGCGCGAGAAATTGCATTCACGTCTTTCGGTGGGCTGATCCCGAGGCGCATTGCAGAAAAGCCAGCGCGCGTTGACATCGTGATGTTGATTTGACGTGTATCGCCCGCGCGAATGTTGTGCTGTGAGATTTGTTCTTGACTGGCGAGCCCAAAGTATGCATCGCTGCGCGGCAACTTGCCCTGTGGATCATCGACAAGCAGTTCATCGGCAAAACTAAACCGCGCCGGGCCGGTGACGACGAGTGAAACCGAGTGCTCACCATCGTGCTCAATGATGAAACTACCCGTAATGCGAATCGAAAAGTTCTCGGGGTTCACCCCGACTGGGCAACTTCCGAAGAATACGACGAGCGACGAAGAAATCGTGTCGGTATAGACGATTTCGCCGGCGCAATCTGCGTTGTTGTAATAGTCGATGCGCAAGCCCGGCTCACCAGATGGTGTGCGCAAACTTGACGCACCGACGACGGGTGCCATCTTGTCGATTGAAACGCCTGCTTCATGGATGATTTTCTCTCGGCCGAATCGATCTTGCAGCGCAGAGAGAATCGACTTTCGCGATAGTGCTTGCATACTCGAAGACCCGCCACCTTGTACGCGAGTGTTTTTTGCATTTGGCCCGATAATGGCCATGGTTTTGAGTTGCGAATCAATCAGTGGCAACGCATTATTTTTATTGCACACCAACACGGAGCCAGCCGCCGCGGCCCGCCGACACAGATCGCGCTCGGCTGGTTCGTCAACCGAAAGTTCTGCATTGTCAGCCGAGCGAGACTCGGCATGTGTACGCAAAATGACCTGCAAGATCGCAGCGACACGCTCATCAAGATCATGCTGCGAAACTTCACCACGAGCGACTGCCTGCTCGAGTTTTTCTCCATAGATAGTGTCAGGGCCGGGCATCGCAATATCGAGGCCCGATTTTGCTGATTTGGCAGTGTCATGAAACCCAAACCAGTCAGAGACAATTACGCCATCAAAGCCCCAATCGTCACGCAAAATTCGTTGTAGCAATTCGAAATGCTGCGAACTGTGTTCGCCGTTTAGCAGGTTGTAGCTGCTCATCAGTCCCCAGGCTTCGCCGTCGATCACGGCAGCCTCGAACGGTCGCAGATAAATTTCGCGCAGCGTGCGCTCGTCGATTTCTGCATTCACTGTGTGGCGATCGCGCTCGGTGTCGTTGCCAGCAAAATGTTTGAGAGTCACGCAAACATCGCTGTGTTGCACGCCACGCACGAGATTTATTGCGAGTTGCGCAGTGAGTTCTGCATCTTCTGACAAACACTCGAAATTACGGCCGCCGATCGGTGTGCGCTGTATGTTTATCGTCGGTGCCAACACGATGTGTGTGCTCTTGCGCACCGCTTCGCGCCCGAGCAATTGACCGAGTTCAAGTGCAAGGTCTGTGTCGAACGATGCGCCGATCGCGACCCCAACGGGTATCGACACACCAGGCGTGCGCTTTGACCCGAGCGACTCGCCGCGCACTCCGTTCGGGCCGTCTGACATTTTTATTGCAGGGATACCCAGCCGCTCGATTGCATGCGTACGCCAAGTTGACGCCCCACCCAGCAAACGACACCTCTCTTGCGTGGTCATCTGACTCAACCACGCCATAACCCGCGCATCCATACTGCGCAACTGTACGCCAATTGTGCGGAGTGATTACAGTCGTTGAGATGACAAATGAAACCAAGACGGCGGCGGCGACTAGCAAGCATCGCGAGATTGCAGAAAAAATAATCAGCAATCAAATTGGTGCGGCGTCACCAGCAGTGTCACCCGACGGCACACAAGTTGCCTATGTCGTGACGCGAATCGACTACAAAGCCAATAAATATCGCTCGCAAGTTTGGTTGGCAAGCACCGATGCCAAACAAGCGCCTCGCCCACTGACCGCGGGTGAAAAACGCGATGGCAACCCGAGTTGGTCGCCAGACGGAACATGGCTGGCATTCACCTCGGGTCGCAGCGAGAAAAAAGGTGAAACCACTTTGCATGTCATGCCGATCGGTTCGAGCGGCGAGATTCGTATGATCGCCACAATGCCCGACGGCGTTGGCAGCGTGCGCTGGTCGCCGAACACAAAACTGATCGCCTTCACATCGCGCACACAAGATGAGCGCTACACAAAAGATGACGAGTCATCGATGTCGCCGCGCAAGATCGAAACCTTCTTTACGCGATTGAATGGCGAAGACTTCGTGTTCGACCGCCCACAACACATATATATAGTGCCAAGCGACGGCACTGCTGCACCGAGAAACATCACGCCTGGCACGCATGAACACTCTGGGCCATCGTGGCTTACCGACTCGTCGGGTGTTGTCACAAGTGGTGCGTTGCACGAAACATGGGACGACGATCTCGCCAACGATTTGCATCTCGTGAAACTCGACGGCACGATCACGACGCTCACCGACCAACGCGGTGTTTACTATGCCCCGAGTGTTTCGCCTGATGGGACACGGGTGGCGTTCGTGGGCTCAGACGATCCATTGACGTCGCCGCAAAACGACCATATCGGTGTGCTTGACATCAAAAGAAAAAAGCGTGAGTGGGTTTCACGCGCGCTTGACCGAACTTTTTCGCCAACGAGTGGTGCAGTTGCGCCGATCTGGCGCGACGACAAAACTTTGATCGCTTACGCCGAAGATCGCGGCACCGCACATGTTGTGCAAGTTGACGCAACCGGCACGACTGCGCCGAAGTGGTTGACATCGGGTCGAAAAATTGTGAAATCGTTTAACGCGGCGGGCGCCGGTGCAAATAACACGATTGCATTTGTCGCCAGCGAAGTGAACCAACTGACTGAGTTGTTTGTGCTGACAAAATCTGGCGAGCACCGTTTGAGTGATTTGAGCGCTTCGCTAGTTGCTGCGTCAGCACCACAAACTTGGGAGCACTTCACCGTGACGTGCGGTTCGAGTTATGCAGGCGGACCAAACGAAATTGATGTATGGATGATGAAGCCACGCGACTTTGATTCGGCGAAAAAATATCCGATGTTGTTGAATGTGCATGGCGGACCACACACGCAATATGGCGAAACATATTTCGACGAAGCGCAGATGCAATCTGCTGCTGGTTTTGTTGTCGTGATGAGCAACCCGCGTGGTTCGAGTGGGCGCGAACAAGCCTGGGGTCAGGCAATTCTTGGCCGCAAACATCCAGTTGCACCTGGCACTGGCTGGGGTGACGCCGATGTTAAAGATGTTCTCGCGGTGCTGGACGGCGCGCTGGCAAAGTATCCGTTTATTGATGGCAAGCGTGTCGGCATGCTCGGTGGAAGTTACGGCGGATACATGGCGACGATGCTGGCTGGCTGTCACGGCGACAGGTTCAAAGCGATTTGCAGTGAGCGCGCAGTGAACAACATGTTGTCCGAAGAATGGACGAGCGATATCGGCACGGTGTTTCGTGTCGAGCACGGGCCAAACCATTTAGAAGATGAAGCCGAGTATGTGCGAATGTCGCCGATTCGCCATGTGCGCAACATCAATGTGCCGATGTTGATTATTCATAGCGAAAATGATTTACGTTGCCCGATCAATCAGGCTGAAGAACTATTTATGGCATTGCGATTGCTCAAAAAAGATGTGACTTTTTATCGCTTTCCAGGTGAGACACACGAGTTATCGCGCTCGGGTTCACCTCTGCATCGCGCGCAGCGCGCCGAGATTATTCTCGACTTTTTCGCCGAGAAACTTGGCGCTTAAGGTCGCGCGATGAAAGTCACGCTGACAGGCACTGGTAGCCCGATACCAGATGCGAATCGCGCTGGGCCATCGACGCTGGTGCAATGCGCAGGGCAGAATATTTTGATCGACTGTGGTCGCGGTGTGGCGATGCGCCTTGCTGCGGCTGGTGTGCCGGCGCCGTTTTTGTCGGCGATTCTAATTACACATTTGCACAGCGATCACATCACTGACTTAAACGACTTGGTGACGACACGCTGGATTCTCTCACCAGAGGCAACGCCGACTGTTGTCTATGGTCCGCTTGGCACACAAAAAGTGGTGGACGGAATGATGGCGATGCTGACGCCTGATCAAAAATATCGTCACGATCATCACGCTGACTTGCGCAGTGGACCAGGGATGCAAATTATCGTGCACGAAGTTGTGCCTGGCGACGAGTTCAAGATTGGCGAAGCACGAGTGATTGTCGGACGAACCGATCACCGTCCCGTCACACCATCCATCGGCTTTCGTATAGAAGCCGAGGGCAAGTCAGTTGTGCTTGCTGGAGACACTGTGCCGTGCGATGAATTAGATGCACTTTGCAAGAATGCCGATATTTACGTGCAGACTGTTTTGCGTCCGGACTTACTTGAACTCGTAAAACAGTTTGTGCCGGCGCTCGCGTCACGTACGACAGACATTTTGGATTATCACTCGAATGTTGAAGACGCTGCGAAAACTGCAGCGCGGGCTGGCGTGAAGACTTTAATGTTGACGCACTATGTGCCAGCAATGCAGCCTGGCCAAGAAGCCGATTGGCTCGCGCTCGCCACACCGCACTTCAGCGGAAATATCGTTCTCGGCCCCGACCTCACCAGCGTCGAGGCCTAAATTTTTGCGCCGCATTCGCGCGCATCCGTCAGCGATAACCCTCTCACACATGATGGCGTGCCACGCCGCAAGCGCAGAGTTCGCAAAACACCACAAACAAACACCCAGCCCCTTGCGCCGAGTTTCGTATTACGATATAATAGACTTCAAATACATGACTCAGCACTCAAACATGGGATCAGCGACCTCGATATTCGCTACGCATGCGCAAACTCGAGCCACATATTCGAACTCGACCAAGAAAGTTATGAGATCAAGATATTGATAATCGGACCAGACTCGGCGGGCAATCTTCTGGAAGTGATTGGGTTGGAAATAAACAATCAATCTCTGTTAATCATTCACGCAATGAAAATTCGAAAAAGCATGATGAACCTACTTGAAGGGCGCTCTTAGATGAAGAAACGACAAAAGTCCTACCGACTGAGAAGTGGTGTCGTAGTCACTGACTCAGACATTCGACGTATGGCCGATGATGTCGCCACGCGCGACTTTGATTTGTCGAAATTCACTCGTCTACCTGGTCGACCATTGATGGGCAAAGCAGTGGCCGAAGTTGTGCCAGTGCGCATTGAGCCATCGATTGTTAAGTCAATTGATCGTCGTGCACGCAAAGAAGGCACGACACGAAGCGACATTATTCGCCAAGCGATTAAGAGTTATCTGGCAAGCTAAGCGGTCGTAGCGTCTGGCAACTGGGCAGTTGACTGCATTGTTAAGCGCACGCCGATGATTGCGATGACGAGACCGACAATGGCAAGTGCGCCAAGACGTTCGTCAAAGAGAATCGCACCTTCGATTGTGCTTAGCGCCGGCGTAAGAAAGAACAGACTGCTGACTTTTGCCGCAGTGTGACGCGCAAGCAAAGTCATCATTAACAGAACTGCGCCAAGCGAGAGAACAACTACCGCCCACAGCATCGAAAACACTGTGTAGCGAGTCAGACTGAATTGCCACTGCTCGCTGAACCCTGAGGCGACCGCAAGTACAACACCTGAGGCAAGATATTGCGTCGCGGTGCCGCGCAACAATGGCATTTCTTTGCCGAGTGCGCGTTGCACAAGCGTGCCGATGGTCAATCCAAAAATAGAAATCATCATTGCGATCATCGCAGTCTTGGTCATGCCACCATTTGCATCTTGGAGTTTTTCGATCACAACAGCCAAGACTCCGACTACGCCGAGGCAGACTCCGTAAATTTGCTTGCGAGTGAGTTGCTCACGCAAGAACACTCGCGCTGCGACCGAAGTTGCCACGGGATGAAGCCCCGCGATCAGCGCGCTAAGCCCCGAAGGAAGCCCGTTGTCGATTGCGACAAAGACGCCACCGAGATAAATGGCGTGCATAAAGACGCCGACAATCGAAGCAGCTGACCAATCGCTGCGCGTCATCTGCGGCGCGCGCATCGCAGTTGCGATCAGCCAAAGCAAACCTGCAGCAATAAACATTCGAACACCTAAAAATGTGAGCGGGCCCGCATCTTTCGTCGCATAACGCGCCACCACAAAACCCGTACTCCAGAGGGCGACAAAAATTGCCGGAGCAACACGCGCGAGCGATTTTTGCTGATTATTCGACAAGACTCAGATCTTAGTTTTTTGATCGATCTGTTGACCGATTTTTGCAAACCCAGTGCCGAATGCGGCGATTTCAGTTGGAGACAAAAGGTCAATTATGTTGCGGCGAACACTTGCGACATGGTGAGGGGCCACTTTTTTGATCAGGGTTAATCCTTTTTTAGTAATTTGCGCAAATGCCACCCGACGATCTTTTTGATCACTAACTCGTGAGACATAGCCTGCGTTCAAAACACCTTCCATTCGACGCGTCAGACCACTGCGCGACAGACCTAAAGTTTCGGCGAGGTCACACATTTTCATTTTGTGTCCAGGCGCCTCAGAAAGCATTGCTAGCAGTTGATAGTCGCCGCCGTCAAGACCAAATGGCTCAAGGTCTTTTGTGATGACGGCGATCAAATCTACCGAACGAACGATAAAGCCCCGCCATGCAAGCATTTCGGCGTCTGTTAGCCACTTTGCTTTTGCCACGCCCCGATTCTAATGGCTAAAGCAGAATAGTTGCGTCCGCAACTAGTTTCGGATATAGTTGTGCACGCAACTAATTCTCAACCAGAGAATTACCAACTACAAAGGAAATATAAAATGAATACAGTTCTATTGATTGGGCGAATTCTGTTCGCTTTGGTTTTTATCGCTTCGGGCATGGGCCATTTATCAAAGGTCGATGCAATGGCCGGCTATGCAGGTTTCAAGAAAGTACCAGCGGCCAAGCTCTCAGTCTTGCTTTCAGGTGTTCTTCTGATTGCTGGCGGTCTGTCGATAATTCTCGGCGTTTATGCCGACCTGGGTGCGATAGTTATCGCAGTCTTGTTGGTATTGATCGCGCTCAAGATGCACGACTTTTGGGCACAGTCTGATGCACAAGCTAAACAGACTGAGATGACTAACTTCATGAAAAACATTTCGATGGCTGGCGGTGCACTAATCATGTTTGCAATCGCAGCAACCGAAGGTTCTGACTACGGTTGGACACTCACAGACAGCCTGTGGCAACTCGCTAAGTAATTCAGTTTTCACATTCAGTGGGCGGCACCTTCGGGTGTCACCCACTTTTTGTATCTGTTAGCCGCGGCCGGCGAGCCAGTCGGTTTCGTCGCGGCCGAGGTCGCGAAGTCGACTAACCACGGGCAGCGGCATTTCAATTTCTTGACCACTGCGAACCTTGCCGACCATTTCGCCGTGTTCATCCCACACATGACAGGTATTAATCGTTGAAGAAAATTGCTTGATGCGTTGCTCTTGCAAATCTTGCGATGACGTCGCTACATCTTCACCCGCCATCGCACTGCCAACCCGCATTGACCAACCAGTTTGAATCGCCACGGGCGCCATTGCCGCCAAAAGCGCACCAATGTGGGTGCACCCGCGCGAACTGCCGAAAAGTTCGCGCACTTTGGCATTGAAACCACGCGCAATCGACATGCCCTCAAGTTTCTTGTAGTGATCGGTGATGTTAGTGCAACTCAAGTGCGGGTGATTCTTGAACTCGACACTCGCCTTTTCGATTAAAAATGTCGGGTAGACGATCTGCAACTCGACGATCATGTGATGCATCCAAATTGGATCTGGATCATTCTCGATATAAAGACCTGCGGGCTTCTCATCGACTATCGCCCCACGCAACAAAAATTGCTCATCTGACATGCGAAAAGCCTGCACTTGATATTGCCGCGTGTGAATCAACGGATAATTAGCGTCAACTTGAAACAATTTGTTTGAAAACATGAATCTACGCTAACCGCAAATGTAATAAGGTGAAGTTGTTCGGCATTTCTGCTGAATGATGGAGACTGATGTGAACACAGCAATTGACACTGAAATCAGCAAACTGAAGCGCCTTAATTTGATTGCAGGTGCGCTGCACCTTGCTTCAATGGTGGCGGTTCTGTTTTTGGCTAATGACGCCAAGTTGCCCGTTGACGCGATTTATCTCACCGAGGCACCGGGCACGGGAAACTTCACAGACCCGATCAACTTGTTTGATTTAAAAATTGGATACATGGTTGCCGCCTTTTTGGCACTCTCGGCTTTTTTTCACTTTTTTATTATTTCGCCAGCGATGTTTTCGAAATATACAACTGGGTTAAGAAATCACATCAACGTTTTCAGATGGGTCGAATACTCAATGTCATCGACGATCATGATCATCGTGATTTTGCAACTCAATGGCACCTCTAATTACATTGCCCTACTCGGTATTTCTGCCGTCAATGTGAGCATGATTTTGTTTGGTTGGTTGCAAGAGAAATACACCACGCCTGGAGACGGCGATCTATTGCCGTTTTGGTTTGGATGCATCGCAGGCATCGTGCCATGGATCGCAAGTTTGCTGAATATTCTCTCGCCCAAAGGGCCAGCCGAGGCGACCACACCAGGCTTCGTCTACGGCATCGTAATTTCGCTGTTTATCTTGTTCAATTGTTTTGCAATCGTGCAGTTCAAACAATACAAAGCAAAAGGTAAATGGGCGAACTACGTTTATGGCGAGCGCCGTTACATCATTCTCAGTCTCGTTGCTAAAACAGTTCTTGCCTGGCAGGTTTTCTCAGGCTCCCTCGCCTCTTAACTTCAAATAATTAATACGGCGCGCCGCTGTTGGCTTTGGCAACTCAAAGACACTGAGTCAGGCAGCCCAGGCACACGTCGAAATATAATCCGCGATGAAACCGGCGACCTCGCAAGCACACCCGTGCTCGTTCGCATCGTGAAATGTAGTTTCGCTCAAACAGTCAGAAGCAGAACCGGCAAAACTACTTCGCCGCGCTACGAACTCTGCTGGGACTTCAAAAATTCGACCTTCAAACATTGTCGTCCTAATTGGAATATTGCCGATCAACTTCGGGTCGCAGTCATACGGATCTGAGTCGAGTGCCGTCAAATTTGCAATCTTGCCTACTTCAATGCTTCCGAGTTCATGTTCGCGACGCCACGAATAAGCAGCCTCAATCGTCACCGCTCGCAAAGCGTCATGCACTCCGATTCTTTGATCTGGGCCCGCGACACGACCCGATGGCGTCGTTCGATTCACGGCAAATGACGCCATCAACATTGGGTCGCTTGGACACATCGGAAGATCCGAGTGAAACGAAAGTGGAATTCCTCGTCGAAGTACAGATGCAGAGCGCACCATCGCATCAGCCCGATCTGGGCCGAGACCCCACGCGCTGTATTTGTCGGCAAATCCGACGGGATAATACGAATTCGCGGACACGATTGCACCAAGACTTGCAATTCTCGCAACCTGCTCTTCGGTTGAGTTTGCAAAGTGCACGATGACTGTGCGGTGATCATTTCTTGGCTTACGGCGTTGCGCTTCGCCAATGACGTCAAGAAGAACTTCAAGACCAAGGTCTCCATTGACGTGAATATGTATCTGCCATTCGGCATCCCAATATGTGTCGAAAACGAGTTTTAGTTGAGCGGGCTCCATCAGCCATTCACCGTGATGATCAGCATCTGGCTTTCCGTCGTAGTCAAGATATGGATCCTTCATCTGCATCAACTGCGAGATGATTGCACCGTCGGCAAAAAGTTTCACATGACGGTCGACCACTCTGACCTTGGTTCCTTTACCAAATTCGACCTGGCTACAAGCATCAGCCACGAACTGATCAGGTGATAATTGTCTTAGTGGTTGAGTGCGTGCCTCAACCATGAAAGTACTTTCAAACGGCACATCGTCGTGGCCAAGAATCTGTTGATAAAGATCCCACGGCTCACTTAGCCACCAGATACCGGGTTCGTTGATTGCAGTTACACCATTCATATGCAGATACTCAACTAATTGTTTCAATCCGAGATGAAATCGCTCTCGGGTCATGAAATGTGGCAGTAGATACTTGGCGAGAACAATCATGAATCCATTTTCATAAAAATGCCCACGCTCCCAATCGATCTGCTCGCTAGCGAGACCAAAGCCCTGGGTCAACTCGCGGGTCAGCCCAATTGCATCGAGAGCCGCCGAGTTGAGAATCCATTCATGACAGGATCTTTGCCATATTGCAGTCGGGCGATCTCCAACCAACAGATCGAGGCGTTCGCGACTTAGCGGACCATGCCACAACGCGTGCCATCCCCAAGAAAAGAGCCACTCACCTTCTGGCAAAGATTGGTGCGCAGCGAGTAGACGATTGTTGTAATCGGCTTGATTCGAACATGCAGCAAATGTCCGTCGTGGCAAGATCCAGGCCTCGGGAGCGATGACTTCGGTTGTCAAAGTGGTTGCCCCAAGCATCGGGTGCAGGTGTTGATCTATTAGTCCCGGAACAAGAACACGATCAGCGAAAATATTCGACAATTCATGATCGGAGCCAACTGCGGTCAGAACTTCTTCAAGTGTTCCGACGGCGAGAAACCGACCGTCTCGAATAGCTACTGCCTGCGCCGATGGGCAATCGTCATCCATTGTGATAATGCGCCTGGCTTGGAAGACAACGGTCTTAGACATCACCGAATCGTAATCCGCACAACAACCTGCTAGGTAAACAGAATTCGCAGTTAACCAGGCTTCAGGGCTGTGACCAAACGAAGGCAGGCCACGTTTGGGTTTGGCAACCTGTTTAGATTCCTGACATCCAGTGGTATTTTAGGTTTGGCTGTTTTATTACTGGATGCTTTACTGTTGCAGGGAAACCATTTGTGTCACAAGGTGAACACTCGCATACCAATAGACGCTGGCATTGCTGTACGGTGAACTAATGGCCAGATATGTAATAACAATTCCAAGTTCGCTCTCGCAACAAGAGGCGTTTGCTTATATGGCAGACCTTCATAACTTTGCCAAGTGGGATGAGGGTGTTGTCAAGGTTGTACAAGTTGAAGGCTCTGGCGCAGGTCTTGGAACCATTTTTGACGTGACGGTCAAGGGTGTCGGGAAATCCACTTCAACATTGCGTTACACCACCACCGAATACGACGAGTTCTCAAACATCTTGGTGCGCGGCGTGAATACCCTCTTCACTTCCGTCGATCGCGTAACAATTAACAAGACGGCTATAGGGTGCGAAGTAATTTATGACGCATCGCTGACGGCAAATTGGATTATTGCCCCAATGAACATTGTTCTTGGAAAAGTATTTAACAAAATTGGCGATACCGCAACACGCGGCCTTCGCAAGGTGCTCGCCTAACTACGTCCAACTGAGACCAGTTAAGTTCGCTCATTTATTGAATCATTTAACCGCGCTTCAGGTCGGTGACTACCCCACCGCTGACGCGAACCAAATCTTTTGGTGCGATCGCGAAGTTGTCGTTCCATGTGCCGGCGGCAGCCCACACGAAATCATTCACACCGTCGTACTGCAACAGATCTGGGTCGATGAAAACGCGCAGTTGGGTTGCATGCCCAAACGGCGGCACGCCGTTGTTGGTTTAGGAAACCCAAACTTGTTGGTTAGAAGGTGGGCGCCTCTGCGCCTACGTCCCAGAGATGATGCACGGGGTCGTGCAACAGGTCCGGGTCGATGAAAATGTGAAGGCTTCGCGAAAAACCGAAGGGGGCATGTTTGTAGCGCAGAGCATCAAACCTCAAGCACGAACACTTGCCGATTCACGCAGCATTGCGTGCGTAGAAATGGACTACGACGAACTACAAGGAAAAAATCCGACGACAGGACGTTGTTTAACTATTGAATTTGGCCCACTAAAAATGTGGAGGCGACAGTGCAGACGGACGATTCATCATCATCTGACGCATCATCACGAATGACACAACGAGAGCGATATGACCAATAACCCCGAGCCACACTCCGAACTGAACTTGTCCGTCCTCATCTAACTGGGTCAGTGCGGTGGCAATTACCCCCTGCCACAACCCAACAAGACATGTGACACCAATCGCTGCGTTGAGTAGTGCGATTGAAATCGTCGATTTTCCATCACGTAGACGAAGTGCGGTTACTCCGGCAAAGATTGCCGCCGCATACGACACGATGTAGCCCCATTCAAGATAAAGGAACCGCACATCTCCATCTAGACCATTGTTACGCATATAGTTGTAGACATCACGAAGGTTATTGAAGGTGATGTTCACCAAATTATTCCAATCGAAATTTTCAAGCGCAAACCAGGGCAGTACAAGCAACGACAAGCCAATAGCAGCCGCTCCACCAATCGCGGCGTAGAGAACCGCATCAGGATTGACAGCAGACCTACGAGACACGCTGGAAGCGAAGTCAGACGAACCTGAACCTGCAGTCTCTGTGCGACCAGCATGACCGCCTGACGCAATGACACGACCAATTACTGGAAGAGCAGAGAATGCCATGACGACAAATCCGGTAGATGGAATCGATAGCGAATCTTCTCCAAAGAAGATTTTGCTAAACACGAAACCTAAGGCAACCATTCCAATCACCGCAACCAATGCGACTTCAACTGCGCGTGGTGGCACCGGCTTGACTAGAAACGAAGCAAGCGACAATCCGAGACCAGCCAGTACAAGAAAATAATCAATGCCGGGTTTGTAGCCCAAACTCGAATAAAAGTGATTTTGCTGAATTATTGACAGGGCCATCATTCCAAACCCAACAGCAAGACTGATGCCCCAAAATCGTCGGGCTTCTTCCTCTGAAGCAACACCGGTCAAGACACGTTTGAAGTCCACTTTGACTCCCCAAATCTTAGATTTTAGTTTAGGGCAGTTTAACAACCTTTACCGATGTGGTGGTGACTTTTGGTTATGAAAAACGGACGAGTCCTTGGTCGATGACCTTGGGGTCGCCCACATACGTCTCGAACAACGCTTCGCCAGCACCACGGTTCCAAATCTTCACGTTGAGCGCATCGCCCGGGAAGACGGGTGATGCAAATCGCGGAAGAACTTCTCGAGAAAGGCGGCTCTGACGCACTGCGCATGGACACTCTCGCAAATGCGGCAGGTGTCACCAGGCCGGTTGTGTAGTTGCATTTCGATAACCGCGACAGCCTGATTATCGCCTTGCTCGGTACGCAAATGCTCGGACTGCAGTGATCAACGCTTCAGGTCGGTGACAACACCACCGCTGACGCGAACTAAATCTTTTGGTGCGATCGCAAAGTTGTCATTCCATGTGCCGGCGGCAGCCCACACGAAATCATTCACACCGTCGTACTGCAACAGATCTGGGTCGATGAAAACGCGCAGTTGGGTTGCATGACCAAAGGGGGGCACGCCGCTATTGGTTTAGGCAACCTTTTTCATTGAATTGCCAAGTCTGGCGGTCATTCTGTAATTACTGGAACCAATAGACGCGAAAGATGATCCGACCCAGAAAATACAGTGTGATTTCCTGAATTAAATATCCGATGGTGCTGAAAATTTGCAAGCTCAGTGATGTCGCGTCCTCGCAACTCGAGCACAAGTGTGCTTCCCTTTTCGAAAACCGTGCTTGACGGAAGAATCTCGACATTCATTTCAATGACTTCATTTATCCTCACAGGCTGTTCATGGTCATAGCGTGCTGACGGCACGAGCGAATCACCAACAGCGTCAGCATCTGGTCGACGCGATGCGCGCAACCACCCGCGGGTCACGATTCCGTGTCGCGAGAGTCTGGTCCAGAAAGGAACTTCCTGACCAGTTGAATTCAGTTTTCGGATCCCGACGAAGAGATCAATGTCAAAGCCAGCATCAGCCCTCATAAAACAGCGCAACGCCATTGGACCCGAAATTTCTGTGTCTTGTTTGAAGGTGTAGCGAAATGTAAGTCGATCATCTGGAGAGGTACTGATGTACGAAGATGAATGCACAGACGACGGAGCAGTCGTAGTCAAAGTTTGTGCTGAAGTATCGAGAAAGAATGACGTGAGCACAGCAGATTTCGGTGGAAACGAATCTTCTAAGCGAACATCGTATTCTTCGAGAGTTCGTCGAACTTCAAGGCGAACAGGTGAAATTGCGATGTCATCATTTTTCAGATATCGATTGTAAAACGTGCGCTGGGCCTCAAGTGCATCTACACCGTTCGACACCGTCCACTCATGTCGACCATGCGTGTATAAGTGTTTATTCTTGGACTTAATTCTTGCAAAACCATTGAAAGCGCCTCGCGAATGAAGGCCTTGCGCCGACCATGATCCACAAATCAGTGCGGGTACTTCAATTGCCGAGTAGTCAACTTCGGGTACTGGAAAAACAGCACGATCAGGGGTGAGTCCAAGCGACAAACCAACCAATGCCGCAAAGGGTCCAGGTTCAACAGTCGGTCTCTCAGAAATAAAATACGGGCCACCGTCATCGGCCGGTGACGCACTCTTTTCACCCGACA
This sequence comes from Bifidobacterium breve, assembly GCA_945893395.1. Lineage (GTDB taxonomy): Bacteria > Actinomycetota > Acidimicrobiia > Acidimicrobiales > Ilumatobacteraceae > BACL27. Next base: position 6,583 of record CAMDEC010000024.1, on the reverse strand, counting down.
TCCACCATGGGAAAAAAGCAGTTTCGGGAATTCCACCATGAGTTACCAAGTCAGAAAGTGAATCAGTAAATCCCTCCCATGGAATTATCGCTGCGAGTCCGCGGGGGTTTCGAGCAGCTATCGGCCACTGAATGACAGCGAGGTAGGAGACCCCATTGAGACCAACATTGCCATTGCTCCACTCTTGATCCGCAGCCCATCCGATTGCATCACAAAATGCCGAAATAACTTCGTCGCCAAGCCCGAGCGCTGCCTGACCTTCGGACTTGCCAGAACCGAGCGCATCAACATGAATCACTACAAAATCGTGCGGCACCCAATAGCCAGGATCAGCAGCTTCAAATGGAGTTGCTTCGCTCACTCGCATGTCGCCCATATCAAGACCAATTGATCGATTCGCTGGGCCTCGCCCGGCCAACGTGTAATCAAGCGGATGCAGGTCCTTTCCGTAGGTTGTGCAACCCATCACAACTGGATAACGACCTGGCTTATCTGGACGAAAGATATTTGCAGCGAGGCGGGGTCCGAGACCACTTGGAATCATGACATCACGCTCAACAATGATTCCCTCAGGAAGTGGGTATATCTCGTAGTGGTCGTTACCAACCGTTGCCCTTATTGTCTGATCGCCGATTATCCGAGTATCCATTTCACTACTTTCTCTGCATGTATTGCGGGTGTACAAAAATCTTTTCCGAGCAACGGACGAATCAGTGGAGCCTGAACAAACGGCAACGGAGCAAGAGAAATCATCATTAGAAAAACATCTTCTGCGCTTTTGTCTAACCCGTGACCAGTTGACTGAACATCTGCCCATGCCATCTGCAGCGCCGCAACCACAGGCCGAACATGATTGTTCAGCAGATACTTAGTTCGCGTAGTTGCCGTTGACACCTCCATTGCAATGATGCGATGCAGTTCAGGGTGTCGTGCCGTGTGATGCACATGACGTCGTATGACATCGGCGAACACTGAAACGGGATCAACTACCGCTACGTCTAACGAACCGGCGAGTCCTTCTTCAAGGTCTGCCCTCAGCCGATCAAAAAGGCGATCCACTGTTCTCTTCCACAGCTCGTCTTTATTGCCGATGTGGTATCCAATTTGTGCTTGAAACACTCCGGCACATTCAGCGATGTTCCTCGTGGAAGCACCTGCAAAACCATGAGCAGCAAATTCTTCTGCAGATGCATCAAGAATTGCCCCAAGAACCATCCCGGATGATTCGTGTCGTTTTCTAAGGGCTTGTTTTTCTACCACTTACACTGTTTATCATATTTTTGTCAAGTGACAAAATAAATGTAAATGACTGAAGTGCCTCAGGTTCGTTTCAGGTCAGTGACCACTCCACCACTGACGCGCACGAGATCATTCGGCGCAATCGCAAAATTGTCGTTCCATGTGCCGGCAGCAGCCCACACCATGTCATTCACGCCGTCGTACTGCAACAAGTCTGGGTCAATAAAGATTCGCAATTGGGTTGCGTGACCAAAGGGAGGCACGCCACCGATGGGGTAGCCAGTAGCGGCACGCACCGCTTCAGCGTCGACACGAGAACACTTTTTGCCGCCAGCGGCTGCGGCAAGTTTCTTTTCGTCTAATTGATTTGCGCCGCTGACATAAGCCATGACAATTTCACCATCAACAGCAAAAACGAGACTCTTAACAATCTGACCAACTGCAACACCGATTGCAGCCGCCGCATCGGCCGCCGTCTTAGTGCCTTCGGGAAACCTGCGGGTCGTGATCTCGAGGCCAGCTTCGCGCGCCGCCTCAATCACCCGCAAAGTATTTGGATGCAGATCAGACATAAACCGAAATTCTATTGCGCATTCGCCGGCGCAACTTCAGCCTTAATAACCGAGGCAGAACCTGCAAATGAAAACAGAATTGCACCGATAATCGAGCAGGCTCCGGCGGCGAGATATGACGAGCGATAACCACCAGCCACGTCGTAGAGCCATCCCAAAAAAAGTGGGCCAAATGCTGTGCCCGAAAATGAAATCAAACCCGAGCGCGCCGCAATCTGTGGATAGTCGCGCACGCCGAATCGTTCGGCCAGAAGCAGTGACTGCATCATCACCATGTTGCCGATCGTGACGCCGAACAGACCGATCGCCACGAGCAAACCGACTCGATTGTTGATTAAGCCGAGACTGGCCAGCGACACGCCTTGAATCACTGCGAGACCAGCCGTGAAGCGAGTCATGTTGAGTTTCGGAATAATGCGCCCCGCGATGAAGCGCGAAATAATCGACATCGACGAAAGAACAATCGTTGCGATTGTCGCAGTCGACCGATCTGTGCGCTGTTCGACAAGTTTGACAAGTTGCAGCGCACCGCCAACTTGTGCCCCGAGCGCGAAAATATAGCCAAAAGTTATCGCTTTAAAAAATTTGCTGCGCACTGCCTCGGCAAGTGGCGTGCCAGGAATGTTGGCGACTTCGCCAGGTGCAGCGCGCGCGCCGTCTGGCAACCAACCATAAGGTTGCGGAAACGCGCGCAACAGAAACAAAGTGACCGGCACGGTGCCGCAAAACCAAATCAATGCCAGCCATGGTGAACCGTTGCGAATGCCTTGCGTGTCGAGAATCCACTTAATTAATGGAGTAACGACGATGCCACCCATTGAAAGACCCGTGGACGCGACAGCCAGAGCGCTCGCCCTTCGTACTTGAAACCATCGCGTAACGACTGTCGTTACTGGCCCCATGCCAGATGCCGACCAACCGAGTGCGTAAAAGCCGTAAACGACAAAAAGTTGCCATCTCTCGTCGACGAAACGCATCGAGAACAACGCAGCAGCAGCCAGCGTCGCCCCGCCGACAACCATGATTCGCACATCGTGTTTGGCGATGAACTTGGCGATCGCAACACCAGAAATGCCGCTGACCAGAAAAAAGAAAGTCGTGGCCAAAGAAATTGACGACACCGACCATTCGAGTTCGAGGCTGAATGCCTGCAGGTAAACGGCCAGACCGTAGAAGCCAAGACCCGACGAAAAAGTTAAAAGTGTGAAGCAGGCGCTGACGACCCACCAGCCCGGAAATTTATCCGTGCGAGCGAAAACACTTTTCACAACTAGTTGTGCTGCAGTTCGTCAATCGCAGTAGCGAGCCGATGGTCGCGCTCAGTAACTTTGCCGCCTTTGTCGTGCGAGCGCAAAAAAATTTCAACCGTGTTCCACGAGTTCGACCAATCGGGGTGATGATTTTGCGCTTCGGCGATGGCCGAGACTTGAGTCATAAACGCAAACGCCTCGACGAAATTTGCAAACACAAACTTTTTATACAGCGCTCCGTCAACTTCTTGCCACGCTTGAGCCACTCGCCAACCTTAGGTGGGGGTGGCGGAGGGTGACTAGTTGAGTGGGGCGTGGCAGGCGACGGCGCCGTGCTTGCTCGGGTTTAACGATGGTCGTTCGCTGGCGCAACGAGCAGCAAGTTCAGGTGACAAGGTCGCGCGAATATGACAACGAGTGTGAAAACGACAGCCCGACGGTGGGTTCGCTGGGCTTGGCAACTCGCCTTGCAACAAAATTCGTTTGCGTACGCGCTCAACTTTCGGATCAGGAATCGGCACCGCCGAAAGCAATGCTTGCGTATACGGATGTTGCGGATTGGCGAAAACCTCGCGCACTGACCCCGACTCGACGATTGAACCGAGATACATCACGGCGATGTCGTCAGCGACGTGCTGCACAACTGCCAAGTCGTGTGAAACGAACAGATAACTCAAATTGAGTTTTTCTTGCAACTCGGCGAGCAAATTGAGCACACCTGCACGCACGCTGACATCGAGTGCCGATACAGGCTCGTCAAGAGCAAGAATTTTTGGGTTCAGTGCAAGCGCTCGCGCGATTGCGATGCGTTGGCGTTGCCCGCCCGAGAACTCGTTTGGATATTTGCTGGCTTGCTCGCTATTTAGACCAACAAGTTTAAGCAATTCGATGATCCGTGTGTTTTGTTCTTGTTGCGACATACCGAAGTTTGCGAGCGGTTCGGCAATTGCGTCACCAATTGGCAAACGTGGGTCAAGCGAAGCGAATGGATCTTGAAACACAATCTGCAAGTCTTTGCGCATCTCAAGTCGCTCAGACTTCGAAAGTTCCGCAACATTGCGGCCAAGCACTGTGATCGTGCCTGCCTCAGGTGCGACCATATTTAAAATCTCAAGCAGCGTCGTGGTCTTGCCGCAACCAGACTCGCCCACCAGCGCAAGACTGTGACCTTGACGTAGCACCAAATCGACACCATCAACCGCATAAACAGAACCGACTCGGCGGCGCAACAACGAGCCCTTCAATAGAGGGAAAGTTTTTTGCAAGCCCCGAACTTCGAGCGCAACGGCATCGCTCGTCGACGAAACACCGACATGTGCAGGGCCTTCTTGAAACAATTTTCCAGCATCTTGCAACCCAAAAATCTCGCTTTGTCGTGCACACGCCGTCATACGTGTTGGCGAAAGTGCAACCAACTCAGGTGTCGCCTTCGTGCAAACATCACTCACAGCCGGGCAACGCGGGGCAAACGCGCAACCAGTCGGCAGATTCACGGGCGATACTGGCGCACCAGAAATCGATGCAAGACGTGAGCCCGAAGCAACATCAAGTCGCGGAATCGATCTCAACAAACCGATTGTGTATGGCATCGCAGGTTGGGCATAGACCTCTTCAACCGGGCCGACTTCAACAACCTTGCCGGCATACATAATCGCCACCCGGTCAGCAATGCCCGCAACAACACCAAGGTCATGGGTAATCAAAACAATCGCCGCGCCAGTCATATCTCGCGCCGTCTTAAGCACCTCAAGAATTTGTGCCTGCACCGTTACATCAAGTGCAGTTGTAGGTTCGTCGGCGAGCAAAACTTTTGGTTCGTTGGCGATTGCCAAGGCGATCATCACGCGCTGACGCATACCACCAGAGAATTCGTGCGGGTATGACTGCGCACGCTCAGACGGCCGGGGAATACCAACAATCTCAAGCAACTCGATAGCTCGCTTGTTCGCGGCTTCAGTTGAAATGTCTTTATGAATCAACAACGCTTCTGCGATTTGACGACCGATCGTATGCACAGGGTTCAATGCCGAGAGCGGGTCTTGAAAAATCATCGCAATCTGATTGCCGCGATACTTCGACATCTGATCATCATTCAACCCGAGTAAGTTGACGCCATTGAACATCACCGAACCAGAAACAGTCGCGCTATCAGGCAACAAACCAATCGTCGCCAACGAAGTCACTGTCTTGCCCGAACCAGATTCGCCGACGATGCCGAGTACCTCGCCGGCACGAATGTCAAGCGAAACATTGCGAACGGCTTGCACCGTGCCCACCTCACTCGGAAACGTAACCGAGAGGTTGCGAATCTCAATTAACGAACTAGTCATGACTTAGTGCTCTTCTTGACCCGCATCGCACCTGGATCGAACGCGTCACGCAAGCCATCACCAATAAAACTGACTGCCAGCACCGTTAGCACGAGAATTGAACCAGCGAACAAAAACAACCACGGATACGTGAGCGCTGCACCTGTGCCCTCGGCAATTAGCGTGCCCAGCGAAACATCTGGTGCAGAAACACCAAAACCGAGATATGACAAACCGGTCTCGGCCAAAATTGCGCCTCCGACGTTCAGTGTCGCCGCAATGATCAGCACCGACGCCATGTTCGGCAACAAGTGGCGAACGATAATTTTTCGCGTCGGCACACCCATGTATCGGGCTGCACGCACGAAATCGCGCTCGCGCAAACTCATGGCAAGACCGCGAACAACTCGAGCGGTGATCATCCAGTCAAAAATTGTCAGGCCGACGACCAAAAGCAACCAAGTTTTGCCCTGATAAAACCGCGAAAGAATAACTAGCACCAAAAACGAAGGCAAGACAAGCAAAAGGTCGACAAACCACATAGTTACTTTGTCTGCACGCCCACCGAGATAGCCGGCACACGCACCGACAATCGCCGAAAGCCCTGTTGAAAATACGGCGACCAACAAGCCAATAATTAATGACTTTTGCAAGCCTCTTGTCGTTTGAGCAAACACGTCGACACCAACTTGAGTCGTACCGAACCAGTGCGACAGTGACGGGCCTTGCAACAAACTCGAGAAGTCGTTTTCTGAATAGCTCCACTGGGCAACGAATGGACCGCCGAATGCAAAGAGAAACATGAAGGCAATCACGTAGATACCAAAAACCGCCGTCTTGTTGCGGAAGAAGCGTCGGCGAATTAACTGACCGCGCGAAATGCGCTCAACTGAAGTTGCAACATCTACCGTCACGCTCGAGACCTAACTCTTGGATCAAGAATCGCCAAAATCACATCAGCCAAGAAACCAGAAAATAAAACGAGCACCGCGGTGAATGTGACGACGGCGCTAACAGAGTTGATGTCGTTTTTCCCAATGGCGGTGAGAAACCACTGCCCCATGCCGTACCAACCATAAATCGTTTCAGTGAATGCTGCACCGGCAATCAAGAGACCAAAACCATAAGCAAAAAAAGTCGCCATCGGCGAAATTGCAACTCGCAGGCCGTGCTTGAAAAGTGCTTGCCGCTTGGTCAAACCTTTTGCACGGGC
>CAMDEC010000023.1 GCA_945893395.1 Bifidobacterium breve | reverse complement strand
CGCGGTAGTTGGCGAATTGATAGATGGCGACGAGTCGGCTGCCGTGGTTGCTAGTGCGATCGAGTTTGTACTTGAGGGACTGCATCTTTCTAAGCGTTTGAACAAAGACGCCAAAGCCGGCAAGGCGATTTACCGCTCGAAAACTATTTAGAAATTGGGCTTATTGCCCGTGTTTATTAGCTCTGCCTTTTAGCTCTGCCTTTTAGCTCGTAAACGGTTGGCGAGTCAGGATTTCGCTGGTGTCATTGCGTTCAGTGATTATTGGTCGCCCTGAAAGCACAGAGACCTCTATGGCACTTTTGAAGCCATGCAGTTTGAGGGCACCATGTGCTGTCGCCGAAACACCTTCTGGTAATTCTTGAATATGACCGGTCGGAATCAGCACGCCGATGTTTGCCGACTCGTCGCAAAGTCGGGCTGCCAGGTTTGGCGCACTGCCGATGTAATCGTCGCCTTCGAACAGCATCGTGTCGCCGGTGTCGATCCCGATTCGTAACTGCAGTGGGGCGCAAGCCGTCTCGGCGCGTCTTGCCAATTCAAGTGCGAATGTGATGCCGTCAAGTTGCTCTACGGCAACAGCCATTAGACCATCGCCAAGATATTTGTCGATACGTACACCCCGCTCTGAAGCCACGGCCCGAGCCACGGCCCGAAACTCGCCAAGCAACTTTGTCGCTCGGCGGTCGCCGTTGGTCTCTGTGAAGTTAGTGAAGCCAGAGAGATCCACAAAAATAAAGGTTCGGGGGAAACGCATTGCAATTATCAGTCTACGGTCAGTCGTACTATCGTGCCCTTATGCCAAGTAGGTTCAATTATTCGCGCTGGGATGGAACCCAGCAGGGTTTTGATTTTGATGCACAAAGTTTGATCGACGAGCTCGCTGATGATTTGGTTCATCACGGCGATGTGAACGCGGCACTGCGCAAACTGATGCAAGACGGCATGCGAAATGACCGAGGCGAAAAGTTGATGGGACTTCGCGAAATGATGAAGAAACTGCGTGAGAAAAAAAATGAGATCAAAGATCGCGGTAATCTCGGGGGTGTTTATAAAGAGATCGCCGACGAACTAGATGATCTAGTCGACGAAGAGAGGCATGCCATCGACCAAGCCCTCAAAGATGCGCTCAAATCCGGGGATGAGCGCCGTAGTACGCTCGCCAAAGATTCTGCAGAACAAAGAAACTTTCGTCTCGATATGTTGCCCGAAGATCTCGTCGGCAAGATAAACGAACTGGAGCACTACGACTTTCAATCGCAAGAAGCACAACAACGATTTGAAGCGTTGCTCGAAAAATTGCGCAACCAACTTATGCAGCAATATTTAGATCAGGCGTCGAGTGCGATCAACGAAATGACTCCTGAAAGTATGAAACGCACCAAAGACATGATGGCTGCATTGAATGAAATGATTGACCGTCGTGAGCAGGGCCAAGACCCGGAGTTCGAGAAGTTCATGGAAAAATTCGGTGATTTCTTTCCGGAGAATCCGAAAAACTTGGATGAACTTCTCGAAATTATGGCCAAGCGCATGGCCAACGCCCAGGCGATGCTCAATTCGATGACGCCGGAACAGCGAGATCAAATGCGCCAACTGAGCGAGAAGTTGCTTGAAGACATGGACCTGCGCTGGCAGATGAGCGAGTTGGCACAAAAACTTCAGACAATGTTTCCGCAACAAGGTTGGGGTTCGAAGCAAGAATTCACCGGGGAAGACCCGATGGGGTTCGGCGAGGCGATGCGCTCGATGCAAGAACTCGGTGATCTCGACCAACTCGATAATTTGATGCGCAATGCATCCTCACCGTCGGCGTTGGCTGAAGCCGATTTGGACAGGGTCAGTGAACTGCTTGGTGAAGATGTCGCCAAGTCATTGCAGCGCATGTCTGAAATCACAAAAAAACTGAAAGAAGCAGGATTGATCGATCAGACCGAGGGCAAACTCGAGATGACCCCACGAGGCTTGCGCAAGATTGGCGAAAAGGCCTTGCGCGATGTGTTCGGGGCGCTAGACAAAGATCGCCTCGGTCAGCATCAAGTTGAGCGAATTGGCGTTGGTCATGAGCGCACTTACGACACCAAACCATATGAGTATGGTGATCCATTTCAATTAGACCTGCAACAGACACTGCGCAACGCTCTTAAGCGACAAGGTTCTGTCGTGCCGGTGAAGTTGATTGCCGAAGACTTTGAAATTGAGCAGACAGAGCACCTGACTCGGTCATCGACGGTGTTGATGCTGGATCTTTCTTTGTCGATGCCGATGCGTGATTATTTTTTGCCCGCAAAAAAAGTTGCAATGGCGTTGCACTCGCTGATGAGTTCACAATTTCCGCGCGACTATCTCGGAATAGTCGGTTTTAGCGAGACTGCCAGGGTGCTAAAACCCCATCAATTACCTGAGGTTTCATGGGATTTTGTCTATGGTACGAACATGCAACACGGGTTCATGTTGGCTCGCGAAATGTTGTCTCGCCAGAGCGGCACCAAGCAGATAATCATGATCACCGATGGTGAACCGACCGCCCATATCTCGCAATCTGGGGATGTATTTTTTAACTATCCACCAGTGCGTGAGACTATCGAAGCGACATTGCGTGAAGTCATGCGGGCGACCCGCGAAGGTATTCGGATAAACACTTTTATGCTTGACGCCTCGCACGCTTTGCAGTCATTCATTGAGCAACTGACGGCGATAAACAAGGGTCGCGCGTTTTTCACAGGGCCAGAAAATTTGGGTGAGTATGTGCTTGTCGACTTCATCGAGCACAAGCGTCAACTTTCTCGTCTCGGTGGGGTGCGCCGGGCAGGGTAGGCAGTATTTGCATTTTTTGTAAAAGTTTGGCAGAATGACACCGCTGTAGTTACACCGTTGTTGATGCGATGAGCGTTGATAAGCGGCGAATCGGGAGGGTTTCAAAATTGGAAGATCGCGTGCACATACCAGTAAGTGCTGAGCGTGCATGGCAAGACCAGGCAAATTGCCTTGGTGTCGACCCAGACCTTTTCTTTCCGGAGCGTGGTGCGTCAACCCGCGAGGCCAAAGAAGTTTGCCGTGGCTGCGTAGTTAAAAATGACTGTCTTGAATATGCGTTGGAGAACGGCGAAAAGTTTGGCATCTGGGGCGGGCTCTCAGAACGAGAGCGTCGTCGACTTCGCCGTCAGCGCGCTCAGAGCAATCGCAATATCGCCACCGCTTAAACGCGTCAATCTAAGTTCTGTATCGCGCGATTGCGCGCAGCCAAGCACCATTCGATCGTTTTTTCTTTGCTTAGATCCAATTCGGCCCAGCGAGATTTTTGAATCTGGGTTAGTACGCGAGCAGGCACCAGACCCACGAGTTCGGCTCGGGCGATTTCGGCCCGTTTTGCGACTTCGTCAAAAACAAACTTTGGCCCAACTTCGTCGGGGCTAATTAGGTTCATACTGACCTGTATTTCATTGCCTAACTGAAGCCCCAACGTGCGCACCTGTCGGCTACGAATCTCTCGCGCAATGCGCCTGCCATCTTCGACCGTGGCGTTCTTTAGCCAAATGTTGTAGGCCACCAAAACTTGTCGAGCGCCAACGCAGATCGCGCCGGCAGTTGGGTGCGGATTGCTTGGCCCGAAGTCTGGTGTCAAATCGACGAAGGCCCGTTTGCGAATTTCGGGCAGATCTCTTTCGGGGCCGTAAACAAAACTTGGAATCTTAAGTTCGCTTGCCACATATTCGGCGAACTCGTTTCTCGCCTGTATTGCTTGTTCAATCGTCGAATTTTCGAGTGGCACGAATGGAACAACATCGATAATCCCGATTCGCGGATGAACACCGACATGCTGACGCAAGTCAAATTGTTGTGCGCTTAGTTCGGTGAGTTGGCGAGCTGCAATGGTGCTTGCAAGTGTGAACACACTGCGGTGATGGTGAAAGTCGCTGTGGATGTCGAGCACATCATCGCCAATCTGGCTACGAATATTGCCGATCGCATCAAGGCGTCGGCCCTCACTGATGTTGATTACGCACTCAAGCACCTATATTGCTTAGCGCATTTTCGGGTGGCGATGCTATAGTTGGCGTATGTTCAACGGCCCTGAAATCTGGATCATCATCTTGCTTGTCGTAGTACTTTTCGGTGGATCTCGTCTTCCAAAAATTGCTCGCAACCTCGGCAAAGCCCAAAGCGAACTCAAAAAAGGTCTCGCTGACGGTGCCGCTGAGTTGAAGAAAGACGAAGCTCCAAAAACTGACACCAACTAGTTCTTGCCGACAAGGCAGATCAATTTGGTTATTTGAGTGCGAGTACTTTAACTTTCGTTGCGAGCACATCGGCGAGCAAACTCCTTCGCTCGTTGGCGGCATACAAGTTGAGTTCAATATCTGCCTTGGCTGAGGCTTTGGCAAATATTAAAAACTGTTCGTCTTCGGCGCGTACGGTAACCGACTTGACGCGACCATCTTGAGTGCGATCCAGACCGATGGCGATGCGCAAAATCGCTGCCAATGATGTCACGAGTTTCTGATCGGCTTCTTCGAGTTTGGCGAACTCTGAGTGTGACTGCTTTGGCGCACTCTTGCGGTGATAGCGAGCGATGACCGCGATCAATTCAATCTCGCGATCAGTAAGACCAACAAGTTCTGAGTTTCTGATCACGTAATAAGAATGAAGGTGATGTTTCGAGTGTGAAACAACCACGCCTACATTTGCGAGAAGGGCCGCAGCCTCTAGGAATCTGCGCGATGTTGGTGGGAGGCCAAGTTTTTTTTGTAAGCAATCAAATAGCGAAAGTGCAATTTTTGAAACATGAGCCGAGTGCTCCGGGCGATCATCGCATCTGTCGGCAAGTTGCTTGACGCTCTGTAGTGCCGGGTCAACATCTTCGGGATGGTTGAGCAGGTTTTCGCGGGCGAGGGTGTCAAAAAGGACGCCTTCGCGCAACGCATAGTCAGAATAAGTGAACGTTTTGACGTCAAATGACTGAGCAATACTTTCTAAAATTACGGCTCCGGCCAGAATTATCTCGGCCCGAGACGAATCAAGGTCAAAGATTTTCGCGCGTTCTTTGACAGTCGGGACGTCGGCCAGCAACTCCAACACTTTCGTCACATCTTTGGCACTGAATTCATAGCGATTAAACGATTTCGGTTCTGGCTCGTCGTTAAGTTTTCTGATTAGCTTGGCTACCGCTTCGACCGTGCCAGATGAGCCGACGGCAACTTCAAAGCCGAGTTCGGTCACTTCAGGCTTTATCGTGGCCAGCATCGATCGCACAAACTTGCGGCAACTGCTGACGGCGCTTGGATGCAGTGCGTCGGTGCTGAAAAATCTGTCAGTCAGACGAACGGCTCCGAGTTTGAAACTACGCGACAGCAAAATCTCTTCACCCGAAGCAATGACTAACTCGGTTGAACCACCACCGATGTCGCAAAGCAACATTGGTTGTTCGCCGACTGCAACTGCATATCGGGCGCCAATATGAATTAGACGTGCTTCTTCGACACCTGAAATAATTTCAACTTCGATTTCTGCTTCTTTACGCGCACGCCTAATAAATTCGTTGCGGTTCTTGGCTTCACGAACGGCGCTGGTCGCAACTGCACGTAACTTTGCGCCGTGAACATCGGAGATTGCTCTCATGCGTTTTAGGGAGGCAATGCCTCGCTCGATCGCATCGGGCTCAAGTTGTTTCATGTCGCCGGCACCATGGCCCAGCCGGATTACTTCTTTCTCACTGGCAATGATTTCAAAGCCTGTTTCAACTGGCTTGGCAACTACTAAGTGAAAACTGTTTGTTCCGATATCGAGTGCGGCAATGACTGATTCTGATTCTGAGCCCACAAATGCACATCTTAGAACGCGACAGTTCGACGGTAGGATTTATCGTCTAATTGAAGGAGATGTAATGACCAACTATGCAGAGGCAACAACTTTGAACGAGCCACCTCGTGGTCATGCGCGCATCGTCTATCTCGGTTCAGCCTCGCCTCATTGGGAGGTTTACGGTGACTACGGCGATCAGAATATGCTCGAAGAATTTCGTGCGCGTACCCTTGCTCGACTAATTCTCCTGCCGCGCAACGATCCACAGTTTCGTCGCAATCAAGAGCGAGTCAACAAAGATGCAGAGCGCGAGCGCATCAGCATCGAATGGGAGCTTGGTTATGCGGTTGCAGCCGAAACTCCGGCAGTGGCGCCAGCAGCCACACCTGCTGAGTAGGCGTAGTTCAAAACCAGCATTTGTTATACGGCCGAATATGTCGTTGAAATGAAGCTCAAGTGACTTTTTGGCGAAATCGTTTTCTAACAAATGTGCGAGAGTCGACAAATTCGTACGATAAAAACATCGAACAGAATTACATCAACCGCGAATTGAGTTGGCTTGATTTCAACGATCGTGTATTGACTCTTGTCAGCGATGCAAAAGTTCCGCTGCTTGAGCGATGCCGTTTTTTGGCAATCTGCTCGTCGAATCTTGACGAGTTTTATCAAATCAGAGTTGCCGCCCTCAAAGACCAAGTGGCAGGTGATGTTCATACTCCAACCGCTGATGGTTTGACGCCCCAGCAACAGTTGCACGAAATTACCCGGCGCACCCAAGATTTTGTGAACCGTCAGCACAAGGTTTGGTCGCAAGAGTTGTTGCCAAAACTAAAACAATCTGAAGTTTCAGTGGTTGGTTGGTCGGACCTAAGCGAGACTGAAAAGACAGGACTCTCAGACGACTTTGACCGCAGAATCTTTCCGGTTTTAACCCCACTCGTGGTTGACCCGGCGCATCCGTTTCCGTATATCTCGAACCTTGCGCTGAACTTGGCTGTGGTTGCGCGCGATCCACAGTCGTCTGAACAAAGATTTGCGAGGCTAAAAATTCCGAAGAATATTTCGCGGTTCATGCGGGTGGGTGCCGGCAATAAATTTGTTTTACTCGAAGAAGTTGTCTCGGCCAATTTGCCCCGGCTGTTTCAGGGCATGTTGATCGAACAGTGCTTCGTGTTCAGGGTCACGCGAAACGCCGACCTCTCACTCGACGACGAAGACGCCGAAGATTTGTTGGCCGCCGTCGAAATGGAGTTGCGCCGCCGTCGATTTGGTCGTGCAGTTCGACTTGAGATTCCGGAGGGCACCGCCCAAGAAACGGTCGACTTGATGTGCCAAGAGCTTGAGTTAGAACTCGAAGACATTACTTACCATTCGGGTTTTATCGAAATGAACGCACTCAATCAGTTGGCATCACTTGATTTGCCAGGTTTACGTTTTAAGCCGTGGCCACCGCTGACCGCAGGCAGGTTGATGGCTGCCGAATTCAATAGTCAGAGCATTTTTCAAGTAATTCGTGAACGACAATTATTGGTTCATCACCCGCATGAGTCATTTTCATCTTCGGTCGAGTCATTTGTGGCGCAGGCGGCAAGCGATGCAAAAGTGCATTCGATAAAGATGACCCTTTATCGAACTTCGGGTGATTCGGCGATCGCCAAGCATCTTGTTCGCGCCGCCGAAGCGGGTAAACAAGTGGCCGTAGTGCTCGAGATCAAGGCGCGCTTCGATGAGGCTCGAAACATCGCTTGGGCAAAAGAACTCGAATATGCAGGCGTGCACGTAACTTATGGCATTGTCGGTTTGAAGACTCACTCGAAGTGCATTTTGGTAGTGCGCGAAGACAGCGACCAGATGAGACGGTATGTGCATATTGGTACCGGAAACTACAACTCGGCAACCGCGAGACTTTACGAAGACATCGGGTTTTTCACTTGTGAAGAGCAAATTGGTTCGGATGCGACCGAGTTGTTTAATTATTTGACCGGCTACGCCAAAGAACCCGACTATTTGCGTTTGTTTGTCGCACCGCATCAGTTGCGTCCGCGAATACTTGAACTGATTCATCGTGAGGCAACTTTTAAAGACAAGGGTCAAATAATCCTAAAACTGAACTCAATCTCTGACCCGTCGATAATTGATGCGCTTTACTTAGCGAGTAACGCTGGGGTCAAGATCAATCTGATAGTTCGTGGCATTTGCTGTTTGCGTGCTGGTGTGCCGGGCATGTCGGAGAACATCGAGGTGCGCTCAATTCTTGGTCGTTATCTCGAGCACTCACGGATCTATCGCTTTGAGCACGGCCTTGAAGACGAGTCGCCGCTGCACCTGATTGGTTCGGCAGATTTGATGGGGCGAAACCTTGATGGACGGGTTGAAGTTTTGGTGTCACTCACGCACCCGAAGCATCGGGCATGGCTCGACAAAGTCTTGGGTTTTCTGCTGGCCGACGATGTGACTCACTTCAAATTGGATATTAACGACAAATGGACCAACCATAATTTGGGTGACGAAATCGGCGATGCTCAGCAGCGTCTGCACGAGTGGGTTGTAGCGACCCAGGTTCGGTGACAATTTAATCTGTTCACCGTCGTGTAACTTTTTTGACTACTAAAGTTCACTCTTGACGGGATACCGTTGTAACAAGCCGAAGTTCTGAGATGTTCGAAGAGAGGTGCCAACAATGGACGAGATTCGCAAGAATTTTCACAACGACCTTGAGTCGGCACGCGCCGAAGTAATTCGTCTTGGGGCATCGTTGACAGAGTCGATTCCGCGTGCCACAGCAGTCTTGCTGAGCGGTGATCTTGAAGGTGCAGATTATTTAGTCCAGGCGGACGACGAATTCGACGGTCGTAGCGCCGAACTTGAAGCCTCGTGCTTTGAAATTTTGGCGCTACAGGCACCTGTTGCGGCCGACCTTCGTCAGATTGTCGCGATCATCAAGATCGCCGGCGAACTCGAGCGTTCGGCAGACCTTGTGGTCAACATTTGCAAAGCAGCGCGTCGTATATACGGTCACGACATCGATCCGATGTTGCGTGGCGTAATTTCAAAGATGAGCGAACAAGCACAGAAACTCTTTGCATCGACCATGGAAGCATTCGAAGAGAGCGATTCGGCAAAAGCCGCAGCAATCGACGACATGGACTCTTACCTAGATAGTTTGCACCGCCAGTTCATTCAGCAAATCTTCGAATCTCACTCAAAGTCGAAAATCGACTTGCAAGTAGCGGTGCAGCTCGCGGTTGTCGCCCGCTTTTATGAGCGCATCGGCGACCACGCCGTGAATGTGAGTGAACGAACAAGATTTATCGCCACAGGCTGGGTAAAAGAAAGAGACGGCATTAACCGTTACAAGGCTCGCGTGGGTGACCGAACTGGGGAGATTTTGCTTCCACGAACCGAAAGTTAATTTTAGAGATTCGTTGTGGACTTGATTTTTTTCTTGTCTGGTGCGGCAGTTACGGCGATTATTGCGTTTTTGATTTCGAAGCGTTCGTCAAAAAATCTTAGTCACGCAATTCAAAATGAATCACGAGTGACTACTGCAAATACTGAAGATCAACTAGAAAGTTTGATGGACGCCCTCAATCTGTTGCCAATTGGCGTTGTCATCGTTGACGCTAAATTGGATCGAAAGTTGCAAAATAGTGCGGCTACAGCCATGACCGGGGTGCGTTATGTAGACATCTTGGTTGACCAGGCAGTTGATGAAATGCTCGAAGAAGTCAAGGCGAACAAGTCAGGTGAACGCATTCTTGAAGTGGTGGCTGGCACAACTCGATTTTTCAAAGTGTGCGGGCAGGTCATTGACAATCAGCGAGCCGTTGTGACGGTTGAAGACATCACCGAGAAATCGCGAATTGATACGGTGCAGACCGACTTTGTTGCAAATTTGAGCCATGAACTAAAAACGCCGATTGGTGCCGTCGCGGCACTTGCTGATTCGCTGAATGGCGAAACAGAAACTGAAGTTGTTTGGCGACTTGCCGAACGAATCGTCACCGAGTCGCACAGAATGTCGCGCATCGTGGATGACCTTTTAGATTTATCGCGAGTTGAATTTGGTGGAACCGAAGAATGGACAGATATCGATCTTGGCCGTGTTTTGGTTGAGGTCGTGAGTACAAACCAACATGCTGCAAAGCGCCAAGGTTTAGGGCTGTCATTGACAGGTTCGGCCGAACTTTTGGTGCGCGGCGATCGTGCACAACTAGTTTCGATGTTTTCGAACCTCGTGGATAATGCCATCAAATACAGCGAGGCGGGTGGGGTCGTGTTGGTAGAGAGCACGACTCAGGTTGACGAGATTTTGGTGACTGTCACAGACCATGGCATTGGTATTGCTGAACGCGACCAGAAGCGAATTTTTGAGCGGTTCTACCGAGTCGATAAGGCACGAAGTCGTGCGACCGGCGGGACTGGTTTGGGTCTGTCAATCGTGCGTCACATTGTTTTAGAACACGGCGGTTCGATCAATGTGCGTTCAGAAGAGGGCGTTGGCTCGACATTCACGGTTCGCATGCCGCGTCTGCCCAAGCAATCTAAAGGATCAGTCTTAGATCAGACAGAAGTAATGGCATGAGCATAAGCAATTCGCTTCCGACAATTTTGGTGGTCGACGACGAAGAGTCGTTTATCGAGGCACTTCAAGTTGGCTTAAAGCGCGAGGGATTCCGAATTGAGGTGGCCCGTGATGGGGCCGAAGCCTTGGCAGTTTTTGATGCCGTCAAGCCAGACGCAGTTCTTTTGGATGTGATGTTGCCGAAAGTCAGTGGCACAGATGTATGTCGCGAAATTCGCAAAAAAAGTGCAGTGCCGATCATCATGGTTTCAGCAAAGGGTTCAGAAATCGACACGGTTGTCGGTCTTGAAGTTGGCGCTGACGATTACATCGTCAAGCCATATCGTCTGCGTGAACTGGTCGCAAGATTGCGGGCCGCTCTTCGGCGCGGCGAGTTGTCAAAATCCGACGGTGATTTGACGGGTGTCGGCACCGTTGCGATCGGCGCTGTTTCAATTGACCCAGAGCAACATGTGGTGACAATTCGTGGCGAAGTTACGAAGCTGCCACTCAAAGAATTTGAGTTGCTATATCTGTTGATGGCTAACGCAGGCCGAGTGATGACCAGAGAAACACTCATCGATCGGGTCTGGGGTACCGACTATTACGGCGACACCAAGACGCTTGATGTGCACATCAAGCGACTGCGCTCAAAAATTGAAAAAGAGCCTGGAGAACCACAACTAGTTGTGACCATCCGTGGGCTTGGCTATAAATACGAGAAACTAGGCGTATAGCACTTTCAAAGTCAGGTCTTGCCCCAGCGTCGCCGTTGCGTCGCCTCGGGCGAGTTCACTCACTAATTGCGTGTGGTGAAGCTGCGTTTGCGATTGCGCTAGCAGACTCGCTGTTTTTATCCATCAGCCCGGACGCCGCTCGAAGTCGAGTGCTCTTGTTTCTCGCGATTAGCCTGGCGCCGTTTGCGATTGTCGCTCCATTTATCGGACCAGTGATCGACAGAATTCCGGGCGGTAGGCGAATCACAGTTTTCATCGTCGCCGTGTTGCGTTGCGTGACCGTGATTTTGATGATCTCGCGACTGAATTCGATATCGCTATTTGCCCTTGCTTTTATTTCTCTCGTTTTGGCGCGCACTTACAGCGTGAGCAAAACCGCAATCGTGCCGACTCTTGTCAAAAGCGATGACGAGTTGGTGTCAGCAAACTCAAAACTCGGGTTACTTTCAGGCGCAATGGGTTTTGCCGCAGCAATACCGGCAGGTTTGTTGCAATTGATTGATGCTCGAGCCACGCTCGTGATGTCGGCAGTGATGTTTGGGCTTGCGGGGTTCGCCAGTTTGCAGTTGCCGCGTCATGTTGCGACAACGCCAAAAGCAATCGAGAAAATTGAGATAGAAGAACTGCGAAGTTTGCAGGTTCGGCGAATCGCATTTTCAATGATGCTTTTGCGGGGCATGATCGGATTTTTATTCTTTCATGTGGCTTTCTGGTTGCGCGATGAAAGTGCTGGCACTGCGTGGTTTGGGCTCGGGCTCGGTCTTTCATCCTTGGCGATAATGATCGGCAATTTCATCGCACCATATTTACGGCGTCAAATGTCTGAGCGGGCGATGATGCTGTTTGTTTTCTTGATAATTGGAGTGATCGGTATTTACGCCGGAGTTGTGGGTGGAATCACCGCAGGAATTATTTTGATTTCTGTAACCAACGGCATGGGATCTGTTGGGCGCTTGGCTTTTGAATCTGTGGTGCAAAGAGAAGCGCCAGATGCGAACCGAGCGCGAGCGTTCGTCAAGTTTGAAACTCTGAATCAACTCGCCTGGGTAGGACTTGGGTTAGTGGCCGTAATTCTGACTTTGCCAGGCGCTGTTGGCTTTGGCGTAGTTGGCTTTGTGTGTATGGCCGGGTCGATCTATCTCTTTTTGAATCGGTCGAGTTAAAGGTTTATCCGCTCGATCCATAAGCCTGGAGCGGCAATTTCATTAGGAGTCGGCAGATTGCCGTTGCGAGTCCACAGTTTGGCCAGGCCATCTTCACCAGCCCGCTCGATAACTCCGGCGATGAATCGTTGACCACGGTCGACTTGATCATCGGTCAGATAAATGCCGAATAATTGTTCGACATATTGATCTTGAGAACTTGACTCAACTCGGCGGCGTCTGACCGCCTCTGAAATTTGGGCACCGTTGCCAAGAATTCGACTAGCAACCGTGTCGACGACATGATCCGCATAGCAAACAATCGCGCAGATCATCGCGTCAAGATTGGGGGCGAGTGCCTTCTGCGATGCTGAGCGTTCGCTACCGAGCAACATTGTTGGGTCTCCCAATAACTGTTGCATGATCGCCGCTGGGTCGGTATTGGTGACATCAATATTTGTGAGTCGTTGGCCCAAGGCATTTGGGTTTGGATGAAAACCAGCGACATGTTGCTTTACCGAGTCAGTAATGGCATCGCGGATAAAGCCGATGCGAAACAACGCATGAAATGTCAGTTCTTGAATCAGCAGCCACATTTGCATGTCTTCAACTTTGATGCTCCAGTCTTTGGCGAATTCTTCGCTGTTGCGCGCAACAAATAAAAGTTGGGATTTGGGTTCACGCGGAAGTGGCAGGTCGTATTGACCGAACGCACGAAGTGAAAGTTGTCCGACCATCGAGCCAACGGACATGCCGAGCATTGCTGGGGCCATCATCTTGGTTAGGTTCGCCATCATCGCGTCCATTCCGTTCGACTCAAGTTCGAGACCAGACTCGTTTCGTGCTGGCGTTGAGTTACCAGAAAAGTCGGAGAAATAAAATTTAAATGCCTCAAGTGTGTGATGTGTCCAGGTGGATCTTGTTACGACATCAATCACCGGGGGTTGGTTTGTATCGCTTGTCGACAGACCAGTGACATCTCGAACATGCAGGTCGGCAACCGTCGAAAGTTGCTGCACGGCGATGCGAGCAGTTGGTTCGACATTAGGTTCGGCACTCGAGTTTGTCGCGGTCATCATTGCGAACTGTCGAGCCATATCCCATTGCACTGGACCAGCGCTTGACATTGCTTTAGCAATTTGGTCAAAAAAAGGAATGCCCGACGACGAGAAATCACCCGAGTCTTGAGGCATAACCAGATGATAGTTAGACCGAAATTGAATCCATCATTTCTTTGCAAGTGGCGAATGGCTCAGTTCGCATCCAGAGATACACTTAATTTGATGTCAACATCGCAAAGCAAGCGTGCAGGCGATACTCGACTTGAGTTGACGAGCGATGTTCTAGATGTGGGTGCCGTCTATAACTGGGCAGCCATTGAATCCTGTGGTGCCGTTGTCGTATTTTCTGGAATTGTGCGAGATAACGCCGAGGGTCGCACCGATGTGACTTCGCTTACCTACGAGGCATATGAAGACCAGGTCGTGCCTAAGTTAGAAATTATCGCCAATGAAATGCGTTCGAGATGGAGTGACCTCGGACGAATCGGTCTCATTCATCGGGTCGGCAAACTTGAACTGACGGAGTCTTCTGTCTTGGTAGTCGTTTCGTCGCCACATCGCCCAGAGGCTTTCGCGGCGGCGAAATACGCAATCGATGCACTAAAAATTAGCGTGCCGATATGGAAACAAGAACACTGGAAAGATGGCAGCGACTGGGGCACCAACAGCCACGAGATTTCTGACGCGCGAAAATTGAAGAGTTCGACGCTGTGATTATTTTTGCTGTCTCAACAATCGCAGTTTTTTTCGCAGCGGTTTCAATCGTCACAGGTGCAAGTCTGGTGCTAATTGTTTTGACTCAAGAACGAAAGAGCAGTTCTGGCGAAGGCATGGCGGCGTTTCACCGTCACCTTGATGCACTATCTGACGAGTCTCGCGAGCACTTGCGCAGCCAGTTGCGCGATGCAAAACAGCGTCAGACGAGGGATTAGTCGGTGGCACGCGACCTTGCAATTGACCTAGGCACGGCCAACACACTCGTTTATATGCAAGGTCGGGGCATCGTTATCAACGAACCTTCAGTAATTGCCGTGAATCGACGCACGGGTGAAGTTTTGGCCACTGGCGAAGAAGCGTGGCGGATGATCGGTAGGACACCCGGATATATAGTCGCGGTTCGACCATTGCGTGGTGGTGCGATCACCGACTTTGAAGTAACAGAAAAAATGATTCGGTTGTTGTTGCAACGAGCCGGTGTTTCCAAGTTTTCGCGACCGAAGGTATTGATTTGTGTGCCATCAGCAATCACCGAGGTTGAGCGTCGGGCAGTTACCGACGCGACTCGTCGGGCTGGTGCGGCCGATGCTCAGTTGTTAGAGCAACCCGTGGCCGCTGCGATCGGCGCCAATTTGCCGATTGATGAACCTGTCGGCAACATGGTCATCGACATTGGTGGTGGCACGACCGAAACAGCGGTCATCAGCCTTGGCGGCATCGTCGCACTAGAAGCAGTTCGGGTCGGCAGTTTTGATATTGACGCCGAGATTCAGGCATTCGTGCGTCGCAAGCACGGCATTGCGATTGGTGAGCGCACCGCCGAAGAGATTAAGAAGTCAATCGGCAGCGCGATGCCGATGCCCGGTGACACTGACGCCGAAGTTCGTGGCCGAGATTTAGTTACCGGTCTGCCGAAGACAGTTATTTTGACGGCGAAAGAGATTCGCGAAGCAATTGATCCTGTCGTGACTCAGATGGTCGATTCGGTGGTGAGGTGTCTTGGATCTGCGCCGCCAGAGCTGTCTCAAGATTTTTTGAAGCGTGGTATGTACCTGGTTGGCGGTGGTTCGCTGTTGCGTGGCATGGCTGAACGAATTTCAAACGAAACACGAGTGCCTGTAAACATGTCGAACGAGCCACTCGAAGCCGTCGTGCTTGGTGCGGGTCACTGTATTGAAAACTATGCGGCGTTGCGTGGGTTATTTATGGATTCGCGCCGCTAAAACTTATTTATCAATTAAGCGAATCAATCCTTCTTGGACAACGGTGACGACTAGTTCACCACTTTGTGAAAAAACGTAGCCACTGGCAATGCCACGAGCATTAGAGCTCGAAATTGCGGTCTGGTCGTAAAGCAACCAGTCATCAGCCCTGAATGGTCGGTGAAACCACATCACATGGTCAAGACTCGCCATTTGCATATTTTGCTCCGTCCACGACCTGCCGTGTGGAAGCAGCGTCGTATCGAGAATCGACATGTCACTGGCGTATGTCACGATGCATGCGTGCAGAACTGGATCATCAGGAAGTTTGCCGTCGGCTCGTATCCAAAGTTTTTGCCCAGGGCTCTTGATGTTTTTTCGATTTAACGGGTCTGAATCGATGTAGCGCAAGTCAATCGGGCGCGGATGTGTGAACCATTCTCCCATTTGATCCTTGAATGGTTCCATTCGGGTTTTGAAGTCGGGCAATGTCTCTGCTTGTGGCAGGCCTTTTGGCATTTCGATGAAGTACTCAAGCCCAGGTTCGGGGATCTGAAAACTGGCTTGCAGATTGAAAATCGCTTTGCCGTGCTGAATCGCAATCACTCGGCGAGTAGTGAAACTTTTACCGTCACGGATTCTGTCAACTTCATAAAGAATCGGAATAGTCGGGTCTCCGGGTCTCAAGAAATATGCGTGCAGAGAATGCACATGACGTGATTTGTCGTCAACCGTGCGCGCGGCTGCAACCAACGCCTGACCTGCAACCTGACCACCAAAAACACGTTGACGATTCTCTTGTGGTGAGACACCACGAAAAATATTCACTTCGACGACTTCGAGATCCAAGAGCTTTATCAGGTCGTCAAGCGCTGAAGGCATGGTTCTATTCTTGCATCTCTAAACCTCAGAACTTGATTAATTGTCGTTGCAGATAAGATTTAACGAGTGACAATCGTCTGGAATGCTCAACGTGTCAGCGGGGGTCTAACAGAAATTGAATCTGCGCGAGTCGCTGTCTTGACGAATGTCAAGCGACTGCTAGATGAATATCACGGCGTGGATTATTCTTTGCGTCATTACGACATCATCCTTGGCGACTGGGTCGAGCGATATTTGCATCTTGTCTACGTCGCTGCCGAGCACTATGCAATTGGCACCACCAACATACAGATAAGTGATCAGCCTGCAAAAACGATTGCGATCAAACCTGCAAGTGATACGGCAGAATTCTTTGCCGCACATCAAACAATGCCTGATTTG
Organism: Bifidobacterium breve; assembly: GCA_945893395.1. Lineage (GTDB taxonomy): Bacteria > Actinomycetota > Acidimicrobiia > Acidimicrobiales > Ilumatobacteraceae > BACL27. Next base: position 5,438 of record CAMDEC010000023.1, on the reverse strand, counting down.
ATGTTGATGGCGTTGCGATCAATTTTTATTTTGGGTGTCGATTCAATCAGCATTCCCGACGACGAAGTGGTGATCAAGAATTCGGCTTCGGTGGGTCGGCGCGACAAACTCAATTCAATTTTATTGAAGCGCTTTTCAGTTGGCACGACACCAAAGGTTTTGTTCGTTAAGCCGTTTTCTGGTCGGATGCCAAGGTCTTGGATTTCAGCGATGTTTGCTTGGCGTAAATGGGCCCGTCATGACGATCTGGACTTTTCATTTTCTGTTCGCGCAAAAATTGACGCAAAATGGCGAGGCAGAAACCTCGCCGCGATTTCGACAGGGGCGAGGCTGAGCGAGACGGCGAACGCCCTGATTACTGCGTTTATTCCAGTTTGTGCAGTTGAAGGTTTTGCGGTCACCAAATTTGAAGTCAACAAGGCAAGGCCAAAGAGATTTGCGCATGTCTATTCATCCCAGGCACTGTGGACACATTTTGCATTCAAAGTGCTGGTCGCCGATTGGTGCGAACAAGGCACGAAGTTGCACTATCACCAGCACGGTGGCTGGTATGGCTTAGACGAGACGCATGTCGGCGAAGTCTATGAATCACGAGTCGCCGACACCTATTACACGTGGGGCTGGAGTCGTGGAAACAGCAACACAGTGCCACTACCCCCGGTTACACCTGATTTTCAGCGGCCAGAGAAACTATTTGATTCGTTGATTTGCTTTGATCAACCACAACAGATCTATCGTTTGCAATATTTTCCGTTGTTGGGCACCTTGCAGACGATGTATGACCAGACTGCCGATTTTGTGCGCACGCGTGAGAGTAAAACCGAGTTAAGAGTTCGTTTGTTCCCGGGGGATTATGGCTCAGAACAGAAAGACGCAATTTTAAGAGTGAGTGCCGGCTCAATATTCGATAATTCTCAGGAAATTTTTTCACAGTACGCAAACAGCCGATTGGTGTTTCACAACTACTTGGGCACTTCATGGCTTGAAACACTGGGTAACAATATTCCGACGGTTTGTTTCTACGATGTTGACGCCTATCGGTTCAGACCAGACGCCAAAGCGTTGCTTGAAGATCTGGTCAAAGTCGGCATTCTGCATTTGTCTGGTTCAAGCGCGGCTGCGCACGCAAACGCCGTTGAAGGCGATGTCGATGGATGGTGGTTGAGCGAAGAAGTGCAGACGGCGAGGCGTAATTTTGCAAAATCGTTCGCCAACTATTCGCCAGACTGGAAGCAGATGTGGCGTGAAAATTTTGCACGAGCACTGAATTTGTAGCAGTCAATATGACCGGTATGGATCCAAGGTTAAGAGAAGTCGCGTTGGCGACCAAAGGGTTCATGCCCGAAGCTGAAGGCGATGCTTTGTTTGTGGCGGCATGTGTGGTGTGCAGTGAATTGCCAGGACTGCCGATCGTTGAAGTCGGCACATATTGCGGGCGCTCAACTGTTTGGCTCGGGGCGGCCGCCAAACTCAGCAAGACTTTCTTATTTACCATCGATCATCATTCAGGTAGCGAAGAGAATCAGAAGGGTTGGGAGTGGTTCGACGAATCGCTGGTAGATGCGCGCACACAAAATCTGAACACCCTGCCGACATTTCTGAAGACATTGAAACAAGCCCGCATCGGTGACGTCGTGGTGCCGATTGTCGCCGAGTCACGACTGGCAAGCCAACAATGGAGTTCCGAGGTGGCTTTTTGTTTTGTGGACGGTGGCCATGGCGACGAGCCGACACGACTTGATTATCTGGGGTGGGCACCAAAAGTTGCAGTGGGAGGTTGCCTGGCGATTCATGATATTTTTTCTGACCCAAAAGATGGCGGTCAGGCACCGTACAAATTCATTTATCAACCGGCGATTGATTCTGGTCAATTCGACGAAATATCGGTAACCGGATCGCTGCGCATTTTACGCAGAACGAAGCGCTGAGAATAGCTTAAATGTCAATTGATGCGTCGTAGCGAAAAATTCTTGCCGCTGACGAAATCGAATATAACGAATCCGCGGCCAAAATAATCGCCGCACCCGTGTAAGCCGAAGTTTCATCGGCCGGAAAGACGACTTTGTCTGGATAAACCAATCCCGTCAGGTATGAGCCATCGTGCTTGCGGTGATGAGCAGTCGTGTTCAACAGAAACTGTGCCGTGTCGATATCGTCAATCGCCGCAAAAGCCATTGAGCACTCGGCAGTTTCAGATGCGGTGATCCAAGGCTCGTCGCTGACGCAGCGCACACCGTTATCGTGCATCACGAAAGTTTCGAACTGCTCCTCGAGGCGAGCCTTGGCCGCTGAACTGGTCAGCGAGCCACTCAAAACGGGGTAGTACCAGTCCATTGCCCAGCGTTCTTTTGGCTCAAAAACCTGCGGCGTTTCACGAATTGCTTTGTCTATTTTTGCGGCAGCCTCATACCACTCGGGTTTCGGCGTCTTGAGTGTGTCGGCAACGTTGGCTGCCGAAATCAATGCATGACGGATGGACGAGCAACCAGTTAGCAATGCGTAATCCCAAGGTTTTTCGTTTTCTTCGCGAGCCCACAAAATTGTGCCGTTGGCTAAGCGCATCTGCAGCACCCAGTTCATCGCGTGTTCGAGCATCGGCCAAAATTCTCGTAGTTCGCCAGTATCTCGTGTGCACAACCAGTGATGCCAAAGCCCAGTGCCGACATATGCGCAAACATTGCTGTCAAGTTTGAAGTCTTTGATGCTGCCGTCAAAGTTGTAGTAGTTCGACCACGCACCATCTGGGCGCTGTGTGCTTTGCAGCCACTGATAGGCACGGTATGCATTTTCATGCAAGCCCATAACATCGAGTGCCATTGCAGTTTCAACGTGATTCCACGGGTCGCAGTGACCGTTTTCAAACCAAGGGATCATTCCGGACGGGCGTTGCAAATTGGCGATTGATTTAGCCGTCTGCAAAAGTTGGGCGTTCGTCAGCACACGCTTTGTTGCCAGCGATTTTTGTTGCAGGTTCACGATTTTGTACCAACGAGTTGATTGATGGGCTTTGTTGCATACACGACATAGCTCTTGCCGATCACGGGGCTCAAAGCCTTGTCGAGGGCGCGAGTGATGGTTGGTGCAGAGATTATGTCCCACTCAAGAAATTTTTTATACATTGCGACGGCTTTGTGATCTTCGCGTTGCGGGCCAACTGCACAGCGCAACCACCAATAAGGTGAGTGCAGGCCGTGTGCCTTGTGCGTCGCGTCGACGGTGAGACCAGCCCGCGCAATTTTCGACCGTAATTCGGCGCCACGATAAATGCGAACGTGGCCACCCTGAACGAATGGTGCGTGGTACTCGTCTGAAAGCGCCCAATTTATTTTTTCTGGAAACCATGACGGCACCGTTGCGGCGAGAGTGCCACCAGGTCGAAGCACGCGAACCAATTCGTTGATTGCCGAGGTGTCGTCGTGAATGTGCTCGAGCACTTCTGATGTGACGATGCAGTCAAATGTCGAATCGTTGAACGGCAAGCGCGTTGCATCGCCGCGCACCACGCCATTGAATGATTCGCCTTTTAGTTCCCCGGCTTCGTACATCGCAGCAAATGTTGCACGGGTGCTGGTTACTTCTTGTTCGGCGTAGTCGAGGGCCACAACTCGTGCTCCGCGGCGCGCTGCTTCGAACGCGTGTCGACCAAAGCCAGTGCCGGCGTCAAGAAAAAGGTCTCCTGGTTTTAAATTGAGGCGATCAAATCTGATTGTCAGCATTATCTGCCATCTCGTTTCGCCAATTTGGCGATGTTGTGCGGCATCGAGAGCACTTGGCGGTATTGATCAACTGTTAACTGAGCACAATGGCGCCAACTCCAGCGCTCGGCCACACGTTGGCGGCCCGCTAGTCCAATTTTTTCGCGTAGATTTTTGTCGTCAAGACCCCGACGAATCGCCGCTGCAAGTGCATCTGCGTCCGCAGGAGGACACGACAAAACAGTTTCGCCGTCGCGACCCGTGACTTCGGGTAGTGCACCGCCGGTCGTGGCGACGAGACAGATGCCCGTGCTCATCGCTTCGATTGCCGGCAAACTGAAACCTTCGTAGAGGCTTGGCACTACCGCGAGTTCACATGATGCATAAAGTTCGACGATTTGTTCATCGCTCACACCCGAGACATAACTGATGCAGTCTTGTAGGTCGAGTGACTCGATTAGGTCGGCACTTGCACCTGCGCGAGGTTTGCCGATAATCGTGAGATGAACTTCGCGCTCGGTGCGAAGTTTGGCCAGGGCTTCGAGCAAAAACGACAGGCCTTTGAGGGCGACGTCAGCAGATGCCGTTGTAATTAAATGAGCGGGTTTTCTTTGGATCGATGGAATCGGCTTAAACAAATCTGGGTCAACACCAACTGGGACCAGCCGCATGCGATCTTTGGAGACGCCCATGTCGGTGTGGATGTCGTTGATTGAGTTTTCACTGACTACCACTACGCGCGGCATCTTGCTGGCGACGCGACCCTGCATCCATACGAACGAATACCAACGGCCGATTGCTCGACGCTTCCACCAAGTCGGGGTGTGCGCCATTTCAAGTGTGCGATCTTTTGTGATTGGGTGATGCAATGTGACGATCGTCGGAATGATTTTTTCAATCTTCAGAATTGACGAACCCAGACACTGGTTGTCGTGCACGAGATCGAAGTCGTTAACGCGATCACGCAGCACTCGATGGGCGCGCATGCTGAACGAGAGCGGCTCGCCGAAAGTGCCCTTCAAAAACAACGCAGCCTCGACGAAATTTGGCCAAGTGTTCAACTCCCAATATGCGGGAAATCTGCCAGGGTTGTGATCGTTGAAGATATCAAGGCTGGGCAACTTGTGCAGTTCAATGCGTGGATCGATGATCGGGTACGGCTGGCCGCTGAAGACTTCGACATGATGCCCCAGATCGACGAGTGCTTTGGTCAAGTGGCGCGAATAAACACCTTGACCACCGACGTGGGGCTTGCCACGATAGGTGAGATACGCGATTCGTATCGGACCGTTGATGTCAAACGGTTTAGTCATTAGAAAATCCTACCGTGAGGTTGTTCAGACCTTCTCGGCGTGAGTTTGGTGATTGTTATTTAGTAATCGAGAGTCGCATGAACTTTGTGAGTGGCGTGGTGGGCGTGATCACGAATGGCTCGAGATTGAAACCATCAGGTGGACCTGATTGTGGTTCGACACAAATTGCGTGGTCGGTTTGGTCATAGATCACCCAATGTGAGCAGTCGCTATCGATAGTTACGGTGATCGCGTCGTCAAAAATAATTTTTGGCGCATGTTGTGAATCTGTGAAGCAATCGTCGTATGGCGGCGTTGGCGGATTAATTGTTGCACCCGTTGGTATACCAAATTTGTCGCGCACATACATTTTTTTGAAAGCGGTTTCAATTCGACATGGGCGAGCGAACCATGGGTGCCAGCCGACTTGACCCGGCATTTTTTCATTTGA